>DASQFA010000562.1:0-2879 GCA_035633375.1 Rubrivivax sp. | reverse complement strand
TGATCGGCGAGGCCACGCCGGTGAGCGTCTCGGGCAGCACGACATGGGCCGGCAGCTGCGCCAGGCCGCTGCGCGCGGCGTCGTTGTACCAGTGCACGCGGAACAGGTTCAGGCCCTCGGCGGCGTCGGCGTCCACGGACTTCAGGCCTTCGACCCGCGCTGCGCCGATGCGCTGCGGCTCGGCCAGTTCGGCAAACGTGGGCAGCGCAATGCGGCGCTGGCCGAAGTGCTGCACTGCGCGGTCGTAAGTGGCCCGGTCGGCCATCAGGGTTGCGTCGTTCATGTTTGCACCGTTGCAGGGGCCTTGGCATCGGCCCGGATACTTGCCAGGCGGCCCGGCAGGACGCGGCTTGTGGGCAGGCTCATCGCGACCCCAGCGCGAACCCGACGCTCATCGCCCGCGCCGCGGGCGAGTCCTTCATCGGCAGCGTGGTGCGGCGGATGCCGTCGAAGGCCTCCAGCGCGCCTGCCACTGCCGCGGCTGTGGGCACGAGCCCGATCTCGCCGATCCCCTTGGCGCCCATCGGGCCCTCGGGCTCGGGGTCCTCGACCAGGATCACCTCGACCTGCGGCATGTCGCGCGCACGCAGCACGCCGATCTCCTTCAGCTTGAAGGTCACCGGCATGCCGTTCTCGCAGCGCAGTTCCTCGGTCAACGCATAGCCCAGGCCCATGTGGACCGCGCCCTCGATCTGGCCGCAGGCCAGCGCCGGGTTGACGACGCGGCCGGCATCGTGCGCGGCCACCACGCGCTCGACCCGGCCGTTGGCGTCGAGGATGACCAGCTGGGTGGCGTAGCCGTAGGTGGTGTGCGTCTTGATCTTGGCCACCGGCGCACCGAGCGCGGTGGTGTCGCGCACGACGATGTCGCCGACGTAGACGCGGCCGACCAACGCGGCCAGGGAATGCCCGGCGTCGAGGTCGGCTCGCAGCTTCGCGCCGGCGGCAAGTACCGCGCGGCCGCTGAAGAGCGTGCCGCGCGAGCCTGTGGTCTGCCCGCACTGCAGGTCGAAGGTCGAATCCACCTTCGGCACGAAGCTCGAGGCGGGCAGCCCGGTGGCCTCGACCGCGAACTGCACCAGCACCGTCAGCAGGCCCTGGCCCATCTCGGTGTAGCCGTTGTAGAGCGTCACGGTGCGGTCGGCTTCGACGACGAGCCGGGCCTTGCCCCACTCCACCACCCCGTTGCCGATGCCGCTGTTCTTCACCCCGCAGGCGATGCCCACCGCGCGGCCTTCGCGCAGCGCGGCGTCGTAGTGCGGCTTCACCGCCTGCAGCGTCTTGCGGATGCCGACCGACTTTTCCAGCACCTGCCCGGTGGTGAAGGTGTCGCCCACGTCCAGCGCATTGCGCCAGCGCATCTCCCAGCGGTCGATCCCGGCCTTCTTCGCCAGCAGGTCCAGGCAGGCCTCCAGCGCGAAGTGCGCCTGGTTGGCGCCGAAGCCGCGCATCGCGCCACAGGGCGGGTTGTGGGTGTACACGGCACGCGATTCGATGTCGGCGTGGGGCACCCGGTAGGCGCCGCAGGCGTGGCCCGCCGCGCGCTCGAGCACCTTGCCACCGACCGAGGCGTAGGCGCCGGAGTCGCCGAGGATGCGCGCCTTGACGGCCGTGAGCCGGCCCTCGGCGTCGCATCCCACCGTGTAGTCCATGGTCAGCGCGTGGCGTTTGGGGTGCAGGCGGATCGACTCTTCACGGCTCAGTGTCAGCTTCACCGGCGCACCCGTCATGCGCGCCAGCAGCGACGTCTGGGCCTGGACCGACAGGTCCTCCTTGCCGCCGAAGGCACCGCCATTGGGAACCAGTTCGACGAAGATCCGTTCGGGCTCGACGCCGAGGAAGCGCGCCACCTGCCGCCGGTCCTCGAAGATGCCCTGGCCCTGCGTGCGCAGGTGCAAGCTGCCGTCCGGGCGGGGCTCGGCCAGCGCACTCTCGGGCTCGAGGAAGAGATGCTCGATGCGCTGCGTGTGCCAGGTGCCGCTGACCACATGCGCGCTCGACGCGAGTGCGGCATGGGCGTCGCCGCGGCGGACGACGGCGAGTTCGAGCAGGTTCTCGTGCTGCGGGTTGACACGCGGCGCACCCGGCGCCAGGGCCTGGTGCGGATCGAGCACAGGCGGCAGCGGCTCGTAGCTCACGTCGACCATCTTCGCGGCCTCGCGCGCGGTGTGGCGGTCCACTGCCGCAACGGCCGCGAGCACGTCGCCGACGCAGCGCACCTCCTCGCCCTCGGCAACGAAGCCCGGCCAATCGTTCAGCAGCAACCCATACCAGCGCTCGCCGGGGACGTCGGCGGCCGTGGCCACGGCCTGCACGCCGGGCAGCGCGCGGGCGCGCGAGGTGTCGATGCGCAGCACGCGGGCGCGCGCATGCGGCGACAGCGTGAGCGCGCCATGCAACATCCCTGGCACGGTGAGGTCGTCGACGAACGGCCGGTCGCCGAGTGCGCTCAGCGCGCTGCCGATGCGTGCCAGCGGCTGGCCGACGCGCCCGTCGGTGCAGGCAGGCGGGATGGGTTCGCCGCGCTTGGCGGCAGCCAGGATCTGGATCGCATCGATGATCTTCACATAGCCCGTGCAGCGGCACAGGTGCAGGTCCAAGGCGGCGGCGATGGCCTCGCGCGTGGGCGCGGGGTCGCGGTCGGTGAGGGCCTTGGCGCGCAGCGCGATGCCGGGGATGCAGAACCCGCACTGCAGCCCGGCCACCGCCGTGAAGCTGTCGGCGATCTGCTGGCGTTCGGCGGCAGGCAGGCCGTCGAGCGTGACGATGTGCTTGCCGTCGGCCACCCGGGCGCGCATGGCGCAGGTCGTCTTCGGCACGCCGTCGACCAGCGCCACGCAGGCGCCGCACTGGCCCTGCGGGCTGCAACCGTCCTTCAG
>DASQFA010000561.1:0-2447 GCA_035633375.1 Rubrivivax sp. | reverse complement strand
CTCTGCATGCACGGACTCGGCGGAATGGTAGATCCCGGTGCGTTCGGCGTCCTCGCGCGAGCGCAGACCGCGGGCAATGAACTCCTCCTGAACACGGCGACGCCGGATCGTTTCACGGACCGAGGTTTCGATCAGGCTGGTAAGCGTCTCGCCGTCGCGCAGCACACTCTCGGCAGCCTCACGCAACTCGGGCTCGACGCGCAGGGAAGGGAACGAGGAGGACTTCATGGGGTGCGTTGCAGGTGCGACGCGATATCTTACCGCCGGGTCACCGACAGCGCCTGAAGCCCGACGCGAGTTTGCCGCAACGGCTGCGCGGCCAGTCGATCCAGTTCTCATGTATAAACGCGTCTATACATCCAAGGATCCACCATGACCGAAGCCATTCTCGACATCAAGCCCTGGGGCAACAACCTGGGCGTGCGCCTGCCGGCATCGGTGGCTCGTGCGGCGCGGCTGAAGGCCGACCAGCGGGTGCGCATCACCGTGGAGGATGGCCGCGTCATCATCACGCCGCATGGCGACAAGCCCCCGACGTTGGCCGAGCGACTGGCCTTGTTTGACCCTGCGGTGCATGGCGGTGAAGCGATGGCTGTTGTGCCGCTGGGCCGAGAGGCGTGGTGAGCGGCACCGGCGCGGGCCCGGCCGCCAAACGCCCTGGCGTCGCGCGTGCGTCCTCCAAAGCAGCGGCTTCCAGGCCAGCAACGTCCAGGGCATGGGTTCCCGAGCGACAGGAGGTGATCTGGATCGACTGCAACCCCCAGGCAGGCGGTGAAATGCGCGACTTGCACCCGATGCTGGTGCTGTCTCCAGGCGCGTTCAATGCGCGCACCGGCTTGGTCATCGGCTTGCCCATGACCACCGCAGCGTACAACGCCACCAACCCCTTCGCCCTGGCCGTTGGCGCTGCAAGTGGCCGCAAAACGGGAAAGACCAGCTACGTGCTTTGCCATCAGCCGAAGTCGTTTGACTGGCGGGCGCGCGGCGCCAAGCGGCACGCTCAAGGCAAGTTGGCCGACGCGGCCTTTGCGATGGCCTGCGCGATGCTCAACCAGATCATCGGCCTCGAGTAGCCGACCTTCAGGCGGCTGACCGGCAAGCTATGAGTCTGCAGGGCCCGGCGCAGCGCCATCAGCCAGCGCGAAGGGGCCGCGGGCGAGCGTTGGTTCTTGTGCCGGCAGCCAAGCGCGACGCCTATGCAACATCGCCCGGTACGTGGATCTTTTCGCGATGGCCGATGCGCGCCCCAGCAGCTGCGGCGAGCGCGGACGCATAGACCGGACGGCGCGAGCGATTGGCCGATTCGATGAAGTAGGGGTTTCGCATCGCACCGGCCATGACGAGGTCGACCGAGCGGCCGAACAGCGCTTCGAACGATTCCTTCAGCCCGAAGTAGCGCTCGGCAATGTCGGGCGAGCGCGCATCCTCGAATTCGACGATGAAGTCGATGTCACTGGTGGCGGGGTCGAAGGAACCGGTGGCTGCCGATCCGAACACGTCCAACTGCTGCACGCCGAAACGCCGGCATAGCGCGTGCACCTCGTTGATTCGTTCTTCGCTGAGCGGGTTCATGGCGGAAATTATGCGACCCGTCGACCAAGGCCAGAAGGCGCGTTGTGATGCGGAGCTGAGTAGTCACGGCCGGCGCTTGAAGCCCGATTCGCGCTGGCTTCGAAATGCCAGCACGAACACCGTGTCGAAAGCTGGCACGAAGCGATACAACGCCACATAGCCGCGCGTGCCCGTGCCGTGCCTCAGGACTGGTTGGATTCTTCGATCGGCCGATAGAACGGTTTGACGTCACGACATCGCTGTTCGACCTGATGAGCCACGCGCTCCACCTGTGCGTCGGTCAGCTGGCTGGCATTGCGAGCCTTGAGCAAATGGTCCTTGATCTCGCTGCCGCTAAGCACCAGCACTGGACCTCGGCCCCTACGGTCGACGAACCAGCCCGGCAATGCAACCACAGGCGTCACTTCAATTCTCTCGCCCGTCACGCCAGTCAGCCATTCCGACAACCAGCGCGCTTGCCGATCCGCCTGCGCCACTGGCTTCGTTCCGCTCCACTCTGGAAACTTGAGCACTTTGCCGTCGTAGATCACTGTGGCGTCAGCCGCGCCGCCGTTGCGGTTCGGCTTCCTGTAGCCCTTCGTTTCCACCGCGAACACGCCTTGCCGCGCAATCACCACGTGATCGATATTGAACTTGTCCGCAGCGAGATCGTGGAAGACCGCAGCGCCGCTGCGCATCAGTTGGTCCAGCTCCTGGCCCGCCGCCATCTCGGCATCTAGGCCGAGGCCCCATTACTCCATCTGCTTGGCATGCGACAGCAGTTTGCGCGTCTGATAGACCGTGAACGCCGCAAGGGCGACACCGACCACCACCAGTATCAAAACGGGTTGCCCACGCCCGGTGACGATGCTCGTGAGATACAGCATTGCCAGTGC
>DASQFA010000560.1:0-8969 GCA_035633375.1 Rubrivivax sp. | reverse complement strand
TTTTCGCGCCGGCCTCGCCCAGGCTTTCGGCAATCTGCAGCCCCAAGCCGCGCGAACCGCCTGTGATCAACGCGGTCTTGCCGCTCAGGTCGAAAAGCTTCTGGATCGGTGTGCTCATGCTGTCTCCGGTTGCGGCTGCTGCGGCATGCGTGGCGGCCAGGGTTCAGGGCCGCCGCGAGCGCACCCAGATGCCGAGCGCGCCGGCCAGGATCAAGGCACCGCCACTGAGAAGCACGGTCCAGCCGACGGCCAGGCTGTGCTCCATGAACCAGATGCCAAAGCCGAGGATCGCCAGGCCGGCGTAGATCAAACTCCAGATCAGTTTTTCGAGAGTCTTGTTTTGCATGTTCAGAACCAGCTGCCCTGCATCTCGCGGCACACCGGCTGGCGCGACGCCGCCACCAGCAGCCAGGCATCTATTTTCGGCAACTCATAGACGAAGAAGTAGCGCATCGCCGACAGGCGGCCTTGCAGCGCATCCGCATCTGCATCCGAGGCGGCGGCAAGCTTTGCCTTGCATACCCGCGCCACGTCCAGCCACAACCAGGCCAGCACCACGTGGCCGAAGGCCTGCAGGTAGGGCGTGGCGTTGGCCAGCGCCTGCTCGGGCGTGGCGTTGACCCAGGCGGCGCGCGTGGCCGATTCCAGGGTCTGCAGCGCGTCGCTCAGCTCGCGCGCCTGCGCTGCCAGGGCCGAGTGCTCTTGCGCGCCCTGCACGCTAGCGCGCATGCGCGCGCCCAGCAGCTTGAAGGCAGCGCCGTCGTGCATCAACACCTTGCGCCCCAGCAGATCCAGGCCCTGGATGCCGTGTGTGCCCTCGTGGATCATGTTCAGGCGGTTGTCGCGCCAATGCTGCTCGACCGCGAAGTCGCGGGTGTAGCCGTAGCCGCCGTGCACCTGGATGGCCAGGCTGTTGGCTTCGAGGCACCATTCGCTGGGCCAGCTCTTGGCAATCGGCGTCAACACGTCGAGCAGCAGCCCGGCATCACGCGCGGCACGCTCGTCGCCAGTGTGCAACTCGTCGACCAAGCGCGCGCAGTACAGCGCCAGGGCCAGACCGCCTTCGACATAACTCTTCTGCGCCAGCAGCATGCGCTTGACGTCGGCATGTTCGATGATCGGCACCTGCGGTGATGCGGCATCCTTGCCACCCACGCCCATCGCTCGGCCCTGCGGCCCGGAGCCCACATGGCGACCTTGCGGCCGCTGGCGCGCATAGTCGAGGCTGGCCTCGTAGCCGGCAAAGCCCAGCATCACCGCACCCAGGCCGACACCGATGCGTGCCTCGTTCATCATGTGGAACATGCAGCGCAGGCCTTCGCCGGGCCGCCCGGCGAGGTAGCCCACGGCACCCGGCGCGCCTTGCGGCAGGAACTTGCCCTCGCCAAAGTTCAACAGAGCGTTGCTCGTGCCGCGGTAACCCAGCTTGTGGTTCAGCCCGGCCAGCGCCACGTCGTTGCGCTCGCCGGTGAGTTGGGCTTGAGCGTCCACCAGTTTCTTCGGCACTATGAACAGCGAGATGCCTTTGGTGCCAGGCTGCATGCTGCCATCGGCCTGCGGAATCTTGGCCAGCACCAGATGCACGATGTTCTCGGTGAGCTCGTGCTCGCCGGCCGAGATCCACATCTTGTTTCCGCGCAGCCGGTAGCGCGGGCCGAGGGCATCGGATTCAAAGTCGTCACCATCGGGCAGTGCACGCGTGGCCACGTCGCTCAAACTGGAACCGGCCTGCGGCTCGCTCAGGCACATGGTGCCGAACCAGCGGCCGGCAAACAGGTTTTGCGCAAACACCTCGCGCTGCGCGGGCGTGCCGTGCGCCATCAGCAAGTTGGCGCTGCCGCTGGTGAGCAAGGCATAGCCGCCCATCGACACGCTGGCCTTGTGGAAGAAAGCGTTGGCTGCCATCTCGATGACGCAAGGCAACTGCATGCCGCCGATGGCGTGGTCTTGTGCGGCACTCAACATGCCGGATTCGACATACGCCGCCAGCGCCGCATGCGTGGCTTCGGGAAGGTGCACGCACTCGCCGTCGAAGCTGGGTTCCTGCGTATCGCTCAGGCGGTTGAAAGGCGCGAACTTCTCGCGCGCGATGCGTTCGCAGGTGTCGAGCACCGAGGCGAAGGTCTCGCGCGAGTGATCGGTGAAACGCGGCCGTTGCACCAGCGACTGTGCGTCGAGCCAGTCGTCGAGCAGGAAGTCGAGGGTGGTGCGAAAGCTCGCCATGTTTCAACCGGCCCGAGCAGAATGGGTGGTCACGGTGCGCAGCATCAGCCGAGCTTGAAATGCCGCAGCGCCGCTTCGGCAACCGGCCCACCGCGCTCCTGCACGAAGTGGCCGCCGTCGGCCACTTGCATCGGCTCGGGACAGCCGCGGATCAGCTTGCGCAGCGACTGCATCGCCGCCGGGCCCAGCACCGGGTCGGTCATGCCGATGGCCATGAAGCTGTCGCCGGCCCATTGCTCCTTCCAGAACACCGCGGCACGGCGGCTGAGTTCGGCGCCGGGTGCGTCCTCGCGGTCGGGCACCAGGTTCGGGAAGGCGCGCACGCCGGCCTTGTAGCGGATGTCGGGGAACGGGGCGTCGTAGGCGGCCGCCTCCTCGGCACTCATACCCGGCGTGCCGCGCTGGATGAGCTTGCCGCAGGCCAGGTCAGGTTGGCTGTTGGCATAGGCGCGCCACTGCTTGAAGCCTTCGGTCACCGTGCCCAGGCCGAGGCCGGTGTTCATCACCAGCAGCCGGGAATAGCGTTCGGGTTCAATCAGCGGCAGCGTCAGCCCGAGCAGGCCGCCCCAGTCCTGCACCACCAGCATCACATTGCGCAGCTCGAGCTGGCGGATGAAGTCCAGCATCGAGTCGCGGTGCCGCTCGAAGCCGTACCAGGCGTCGTGTTCCGGCTTGTCGGAGCGGCCGAAGCCGAACCAGTCGGGTGCCACCACGCGCAGCCCCGCGGCCACGAACACCGGGATCATCTTGCGGTACAGGTAGGCCCAGCTCGGCTCTCCGTGCAGGCACAGCACCGTGACCCTCGCGTCGCGCGGGCCTTCGTCGACGTAGTGCATGCGCATGCCGTCGACCAGCAGGTAGTGCGGCGCGTACGGGAACCCCGGCAGCGCCACGAAGCGGGCATCGTCGGTGCGCAGCACGTTCATCGGCCCACCCGCGATCACAGCACTTCGAACACGCCGGCCGCGCCCATGCCGCCGCCCACGCACATGGTCACCACCACGCGCTTGGCGCCGCGGCGCTTGCCTTCGATCAGCGCATGGCCGGTCAGACGCTGGCCGCTGACGCCGTAAGGGTGGCCCACCGCGATGGCGCCGCCATTGACGTTGAGTCGGTCCATCGGAATGCCGAGCTTGTCGGCGCAGTAAAGCACCTGCACCGCGAAGGCCTCGTTCAGCTCCCACAGGTCGATGTCTTCCACCTTCAGACCCAGGCGCTTCAGCACCTTGGGCACGGCGAAGACCGGGCCGATGCCCATCTCGTCGGGCTCGCAGCCGGCCACCGCAAAGCCGAGAAAGCGGCCCAGGGGTTTCAGGTTCTTCTGCTGCGCATAGGTGTCGCTGACCAGCACGCAGGCGCCGGCGCCGTCGCTGAACTGGCTGGTGTTGCCCGCTGTCATCATGCCGCCCGGCAAGGCCGAGCGAATGCCCTTGACGGCGTCGTAGGTGGTGCCCGGGCGCAGGCCTTCATCGGCGCTGATCGTCACTTCCTTGGTGCGCATGCCCAGCGTGGCATCGGCAAAACCGGCGGTGACGGTGCAGGCCACCATCTCGTCGTTGAACTTGCCGGCCTCTTGTGCGGCGCAGGCCTTTTGCTGGCTCTCGGCGCCGTAGTGGTCCATGCGCTCCTTGGCAATACCGTAGCGCTTGGCGACGTTCTCGGCGGTTTCCAGCATCGACATGTAGACGGCGGGTTTGTGCTCCTTCAGCCAGCCGTCGACGAGCATGTGGCGGTTCGTCTCCTGCTGCACGCAGGAGATGCTTTCCACGCCACCGGCGACGAGCAGGTCGCTCTCGCCGGCGATGATGCGCTGCGCCGCCATGGCGATGGTCTGCAGTCCGCTGGAGCAGAAGCGGTTGACGGTGACGCCGCCCACGGTGATCGGCAATCCGGCGCGCAAAGCCGCCTGACGCGCGATGTTCATGCCGGTAGCGCCTTCGGGGTTGGCGCAGCCCATCAGCACATCGTCGATCGCGCCTGCGTCGACACCGGCCCGCTCGACGGCGGCCTTGATGGCAAAACCGCCGAGGTCGGCGCCGTGGGTCATGTTGAATGCACCCTTGAAGCTCTTGGCCAGGGGCGTGCGCGCAGTGGAAACGATCAGGGCTTGGGTCATGGGTTTTCCTTCTGTGGACGTTCAGACGCCGGCCGCGCCCTGGCTGAGAAGTCGGTGATAGAAGCGGATCAGCTCCGCCAGGTTGGCCGTGGTGATGCGTTCGTTGGTGCCGTGAAAGCGCGGCAGATCTTCGGGCTTGGCACGCACCGGCGAGAACTTGTAGATGTGGTCGGACACGTTCTCGAAATGCTGCGAATCGGTGCCGCCGATCATCAGGCCCGGCGCGACGATGGTGCCGGGAAACAACTCGCGCACGGTGCGCTCGATCAGCTTGTACGAGGCACTGTCGGTCGGCGCCACCTTCGACGGCTCGGTGGACCCGGGCAGCGTGCTCAGCTCGAAACGCTCGTTCGCGACCGCCTGCTTCACGTGCGCCATCACGCTGGCCCGGCTGTCGCCCGGCAGCAGGCGGAAGTTGACGACGGCCTCGGCACGGCCGGGCAGCACGTTTTCCTTGTTGCCGGCATTGACGATGGTCAGCGCGGTGGTGGTGCGCAGCATGGCGTTGGTGCTGGCGCCGGCTTCAAGCTGTTTTTGCACCAGCGGCCCAAACAGCCACAGGTTCGACAGCGCGATGCGGCCAAAGCCACTCATCTCGGGCGCCACGCTGGCGAACATCTCGCGCGCCACCCCGGTGATGCTGGCCGGCAACTGCCGGTCATCGAGCTGCTTCAGCGCTGCGCTCATCATGGCGATGGCGCTGGTGCCTTGCGGCGGCGGCATCGACGAGTGGCCCGGCGTGGCGGGCACGCGCAATTGCACCGACATGAAACCCTTCTCGGCGATGCCGACGATGGCCGCCGGCGCCTTCAGGCCGGGCAGCACGCCGTCGGTGATGAGCAGGCCCTCGTCGATGACGAAATCGAGTTTCACCTTGCGCTCGGCCAGCAAGGCGGCAATGGCCTTGGCGCCGCGCAGGCCGGCGACTTCCTCGTCCGCGCCGAAGGCCAGGTAGATGGTGCGCCTGGGCTTGAATCCCGTAGCCACCAGCAGCTCGACGGCTTCCATCTGCGCGATCAGGTTGGCCTTGTTGTCCCACGAACCGCGGCCCCAGATGAACCCGTCCTTGATGGTGCCGGCGAAGGGCTCGGCCTGCCAATCCTTCTCGGTGCCGGGTGCGACGGGCACCACGTCCTGGTGCGCCATCAGCAGGATCGACTTGGCGGCCGCGTCGCTGCCGGGCCAGGTGTAGAGCAGGCTCAGGTCGGCGACCACCTCGCGCTTCAATGCCGCATGCAGCTTCGGGTAACGCGCCTGCAGATGCGCGTGCAGGGCCTGGAACTGGTCGGCATTGAGTTTGGCGTCGTCGTGTGACGACACCGTCTTCGCGCGAATGGCCACTGCCAGCGACTCGCCGGCCGCTTTTTCGTCCACCGCGATCGGCGCCAGCGGCGGCACATCGATCTGGCGCGAACCCTGTCGCCAGGTGTTCACGGCCACCGCCAGCACCAGCAGCACGAGCAGCGCCAACAGCCCGAGCAGGATGCGCTTCAACATGTCGTCTCCCGCCGGGCTCAGCTGAAGCTCTTGCCTTCGGCCGCCAGCTTGACCAGCAGGGGCGCCGGCTGCCAGAACTCGGCGTCATCCTGCGGGTTGGCGGCAAAACGCTTCATCGCCTGCACCACGTTGAACAGGCCCTGCGTGTCCGCATAGCACATCGGCCCGCCGCGCCACAGCGGGAAGCCGTAGCCGGTGAGGTAGACCATGTCGATGTCGCTGGCCTTGCTGGCGATGCCTTCTTCGAGAATCTTCGCGCCTTCGTTGACCAGCGCGTACACGAGGCGATGCACGATCTCGTCGTCGCCGATCTTGCGCGGCTTCAGCCCCAAGCTGGCGCGGTGCTTCTCGATCATCTCCACCACCACCGGGCTGGGGATCGCGTCGCGCTTGCCGGGCACATAGTCGTACCAGCCGGCCTGCGTCTTCTGGCCGTAGCGACCCATCTCGCACAGCAGGTCTGCCGTCTTGCTGTAGCGCATGCCGGGCTTTTCGACGTTGCGGCGCTTGCGTATCGCCCAGCCGATGTCGTTGCCGGCCAGGTCACCCATGCGGAACGGGCCCATCGCGAAACCGAACTTCTCCGCCGCCTTGTCCACCTGCGCCGGCGTGCAGCCCTCGTCCAGCAGATAACCAGCCTGGCGCGCGTACTGCTCGATCATGCGGTTGCCGATGAAGCCGTCGCACACGCCCGAGACCACCGCCGTCTTGCGGATCTTCTTGGCCAGCTGCATCACCGTGGCCAGCACGTCCTTCGCCGTCTTCTCCCCGCGCACCACCTCCAGCAGCTTCATCACGTTGGCCGGACTGAAGAAGTGCAAGCCGACCACGTCCTGCGGTCGCTTGGTGAAGGCAGCGATCTTGTCGACGTCGAGCGTGCTGGTGTTGCTGGCCAGGATGGCACCGCGCTTCATCACCTCGTCCAGCGTCTTGAAGACTTTCTCCTTGACGCCCATTTCCTCGAACACCGCCTCGATCACCAGGTCGGCGTCCTTGATGGCGTCGTACTGCAGCGTGGTGCTCAGCAGCGCCATGCGCTGCTCGTACTTGTCCTGCTTGAGCTTGCCGCGCTTGACCTGCGACTCGTAGTTCTTGCGCATCACGCCGACACCGCGGTCGAGTGCGTCCTGCTTCATCTCCAGCATCACCACCGGGATGCCGGCGTTGAGGAAGTTCATCGAGATGCCGCCGCCCATGGTGCCGGCGCCGATGACCGCCACCTTGGCGATGTGGCGCACGGGGGTGTTCTCAGGCACGTCGGGGATCTTGCTGGCCGCGCGTTCGCCGAAGAAGGCATTGCGCAGCGCCTTGCTCTCGGGTGTGGTCATCAGCGCGAGAAAAGCATCGCGCTCGACGCGCATGCCGTCTTCGAACCTGGCCGACTTGACGGCGGCTTCGACGCAGTCCACGCACTTGGCCGGCGCCGGGAAGTTCTTCGCCATTGCCTTGACGGTATTGCGCGCGAAGGCAAAGTAGCCGTCGGCGTTGGCATGCGTGGCCTTCCAGTTCCGCACCAGCGGCAGCGGCCGCTTGTCTGCCACTTCGGCGGCGAAGGCCAGCGCGCCGGCCATCAGGTCGCCGTCGATCAGCTTGTCGAACAGCTTCTGCCCCGGCGCCATGGCCAGCAACTCGCTCTTCACCGGCTCGCCGCTGACGATCATGTTCAGTGCGGTTTCCACGCCCAGCACGCGTGGCAGGCGCTGCGTGCCGCCCGCCCCCGGCAGCAGGCCGAGCTTGACCTCGGGCAGTGCCACCTGCGTGCCCGGCGAGACCACGCGGTAGTGGCAGCCCAGCGCCAGCTCGAGCCCGCCGCCCATGCACACGCTGTGCACAGCAGCCACCACCGGCTTCGGGCTGGCCTCCAGCTGCAGGATCAGGCTCAGCAGGTTGGGCTCGGCCAGCGCCTTGGGCGAGCCGAACTCGCGGATGTCGGCGCCACCCGAAAAGGCCTTGCCGGCGCCCGTGATCACGATGGCCTTGACGGCAGCATCGGCATTGGCGCGGTCCACGCCCTCGGCGATGGCGCGGCGCGTGTCGTAACCCAGGCCGTTGACCGGCGGGTTGTTCAGGCTGACCACGGCAATGGGGCCGCGCACTTCGTAGCTGGCTGTCATGGCATTTGTCTCCGTTGCAAGGCATGAATCGAACGTTCGTGCGATTCTAGGTGGGGGTGCGGGGCGAACACTGTAACGGGAGCGACAGCCCGGCATCGGGGTTCCCCCAGCGCGCCACGCAGCAACGCATTTTCGTAGCTCGGCGTCTGCGTCCGCCAAGGGTTCCCCCGCGCGCCACACGGTGACTGCCACCTGGCTGCCTGGCGCTGGCTACACTCGGCACGATGCTTGCCACTGCCCCCGCTCGGGCCCACCTGCGCGCCGACTCAATGAATTGGCCAAACCGCTTTGCCGCTCTCGGTGCGCCCTTCTACACCGAGCTGCCGCCCGATCGGCTGCCCGATCCGCATTGGGTGGCCATCAGCGCGGACTGCGCCCGAACGCTGGGCCTGCCCGACGACTGGTGGCAGCGCGAGGATTGGCAGGCCCTGCAGGTCTTCAGCGGCAACGCCCTTTGGCCCGGCATGCGCACACTGGCCAGTGTCTACAGCGGCCATCAGTTCGGCGCCTGGGCCGGCCAACTGGGGGATGGCCGGGCGCTGTGGCTGGGAGAGCTGGACACGCCGCACGGGCCGCACGAACTGCAACTCAAGGGCGCCGGACTGACACCCTATTCGCGCACGGGCGATGGCCGTGCGGTGCTGCGCTCGACGATCCGCGAATTCCTGTGCTCGGAGGCCATGCACGCACTGGGCATTCCAACCACGCGCGCGCTGTGCATGACGGGGTCGGCGTTGCCGGTGCGGCGCGAGACGATCGAGACCGCGGCGGTTCTGACGCGGGTGTCGCCCAGCTTCATCCGCTTCGGCCACTTCGAGCACTTCTGCCACCACGATCAGCACGACGCGCTGCGCGTGCTGGCCGACTTCGTCATCGACGCGTTCTTCCCCGCATGCCGCGACGCCGCGATGCCACATGCCGCGCTGCTCGAAGCCGTGGCCCTGCGCACCGCCACGCTGCTGGCGCACTGGCAGGCGGTGGGCTTCTGCCACGGCGTGATGAACACCGACAACATGTCG
>DASQFA010000559.1:0-4401 GCA_035633375.1 Rubrivivax sp. | reverse complement strand
AATGACTCGGCCTTGGTGGCAGCCAGGTTGGGCATGATCCGGCGCAATTGGTCGGGGGTGAGCATCGTGAGGCCTCCTTCTCGTTCGCGTGGCCGCGAGGCTACCGTGTTGCGGGCGCAAGCGCCAGATCCCCCAAGAATCGAGCCGGCGCTACGCCGGCCAGTCGAACAGTGGGGAACCGTCACTCAGACCAGCAAGGTGTCGCGTACGCCGCCCATCAAGGACGAATCCGGGAGCCATCGGCACGGGGCCGGCCATCGTCGCGCACACAGACCACGGGCCATTCGACCACCGACGGGACTCTTCGCCCTGGTGCGACCGAACGGAGGGCCAGTCAACCGCCTGTCCCGTCGAATCGCGCGATTTGTGCGCTGAATCAATACAGACGTCGATTTCCGGCTCAATATGGTGCACCGCAACATCACCGAACGGAGGATCTATGGAATTCACGAACCGAGTAGCCGTCATCACTGGCGGAGGCAGCGGAATCGGCCGCGCCGTGGCAGCTGCAATGGCCAAGCGCGACATCAAGGCCGTCGCGCTGGTCGACATGAGCGATGCGGTCGAGGGCGTCGCCAACCAGCTCAACACCGAAGCCGGTCGCAGCTACGCGATCCCGTTCCGCGGGGACGTCACCGACGCGGCGTTCCGCGCACAAGTGTTCGACTCGATGGGCCGCGATTTCGGCACCGTCTCGATGTGCGTGCCGGCTGCCGGCATCACGCGCGACGAGCTGGCCGTGCGCATCGACAAGGACACCGGCAAGGCGCGCATCTATTCGCTCGATCTGTTCAAGCTCGTCGTCGACGTCAACCTCATCGCCCCGGTCTACTGGGCGCTCGAGATGATCGGTCGTATCGCCGAGGAGCGCGTCGGCAAGGGCCTGAAGCGCTGGAACCCCGACGAAGGCATGCAGGGCTCGGTGGTCTTCATCGGCTCGATCTCGTCGCAGGGCATCCGTGGTCAGGTCTCGTACTCGAGCACGAAGGCAGGCCTCGAAGGCGCCGCCGCGACGATCATGAAAGAGGCCATGTTCTACGGCGTACGCTGCGGCGTGATCCACCCCGGATTCACCGACACGCCGATGGTGCGCGCGATAGGCGCGGACTACCTCGCGAAGAACGTCTTGCCGTACACGCAGCTCGGCCGGCTGATCCGGCCCGACGAGATCGCCGATGCGATCTGCTTCATGCTGGCCAACGCAGCGGTCAGCGGCGAATTGTGGGTCGATGCCGGCTGGCACCCGCCGGCGTGAGGTCTGCAGCGGCCGCGCGCGGGTTTGACAGCGCGCGCGGCCGACTTTCGCGGACGCGTCGAACGAACACCGAATAGAAAACCAGGAGATGAACATGAGCACCACGAACAAGCCGGCGCCGACGACGCACGAATTCGACCGCGACTTCCGCGCGCAGCTGGCGCAGATGACCGCCGGTCTCGCGCCGACCGCGTTCACCGCCGCCTGGGCCGACTGGGCGATGCACCTCGCCTTGTCCCCCGCGAGGCAGCGCGACCTGCAGCACCATGCGGTGGAGCGCGCGCAAGACACCTGGTCCTTCGCGCTGAACGCGCTGAGCGGATCGCCCCTGCCACCTGCCGAGGGCCTGGCGGGCGACGCCGACGCGCGCTTCAAGGGCCAAGAGTGGGCGCAGTTCCCGTTCAACGTCCTCGCGCGGACTTACCAGAACGGCGCGGCGCTGATGAAGGACGTGGTGCGCGACGTCGATGGCGTCACCGAGTACCACCAGCAGCTGCTCGACTTCACGATTCGCATGGCGCGCGACGCGAGCTCGCCGTCGAACTTCCTCATGTCCAACCCCGAGGTGCTCGCGCTGACGCAGCAGGAGAAGGGCCAGAACCTCTTGCGCGGATTCAAGAACTTCATCGAGGATCTGAAGCGCACGCTGGCCGGGATGGAGCCGGTCGGCGTCGACGAGTACGAGGTCGGGCGCAACGTCGCCATGACGCCGGGCAAGGTCGTCTACCGTAACGAGCTGATCGAGGTGCTGCAGTACGAGCCGACGACGGCCCAGGTGTACAAGGAGCCGATCCTGATCGTGCCGGCGTGGATCATGAAGTACTACATCCTCGACCTGAGCCAGCGCAACTCGATGATCAAGTACTTGGTTGATCAGGGCCACACGGTGTTCACGATGTCGTGGAAGAACCCGGACCAGGGCGATCGCGAGATCGGCATGGACGACTACGTGCACAAGGGTTTCATCGCCGCGGTCGATGCGGTGACCACGATCGTGCCCGCCCGCAAGGTGCACACGATCGGCTACTGCATCGGCGGCACGCTGCTGATGATCGGCGCCGCAGCACTCGCGCGCGACCAGGACGATCGCCTCGCGTCGATCACGCTGTTCGCGGCACAGACCGACTTCAGCGAGCCCGGTGAGCTGGCACTCTTCATCAACCCGAGCCAGCTGGCGATGCTAGATGCGACGATGCGCAAGAAGGGCGTGCTCGAGAGCAAGCAGATGTCCGGCGCGTTCATGATGCTGCGTTCACAGGACATGTTCTGGCAGCCGTTGATCGACAAGTACCTGAAGGGCAAGCGCGACCCGATGATCGATCTGATGGCCTGGAACGCCGACGGCACCCGGATGCCCTGGAAGATGCACTCCGAGTACCTGTACCGGCTATTCCTCGACAACGAGCTCGCCACCAACCGTTTCCCGGTGGGCGAGCGGCTCGTGCGGCTGTCGGACATCCGCGTGCCGATGCTCGTCGTCGGCACCGAGGCCGACCACGTCGCGCCGTGGAAGTCGGTCTACAAGGTCGACAACCTCGTGCGCTCGGACGACTTCACGTTCCTGCTGACCGCCGGCGGCCACAACGCCGGCATCGTCTGCGGGCCGGTGCACCCGAAGCGGCACTATCGGATCAAGACCCGCCGCCTGGCCGACCCGCACCTCGCGCCCGAGGAGTGGGTCGAGTCCGCGACCAAGCACCAGGGCTCGTGGTGGCCGGCGATGCAGGGCTGGCTCGCCGAGCGCTCGGACGGCATGGCCAAGCCCCCGGCGATGGGCGCGGCGCGCAAGGGCTACGAGCCGATCGCAGACGCGCCAGGGCAGTACGTGCGGCAGCGTTGACACGCTGCTGATCCTGGATCCGGCAGCGACCCCGACGCCGCCAGCCCCGGCGGCGGGTGCTGCCGGTGCACTTGGCGCCGCTGCACGCCAAGATTGACGAACTGGCGCAGGAGAACGGTTTCTGGAACACGCGCTCGCCCGGGAGGGATTGCTGGGCGCAAAGCCATGCAAGCTGGCCATCGCCAGACCCGGTCAAGTCTGAGCACGGGATACGACCTACATCCCCACGCCGCGCGGGCTCACTCGCGCCTGGGCGACCTCAAGTCCGACGAGCATGACTTCGCTGCGCTGCCTGCCCAGCCTCTGGCTGCATCAAAGGAGATCGCTGCGGAGAGGCCGCCGAGGTCAACGCGCTGATCGTGGCGCAGGTAAAGGGCGTTGCACCGTCGTGAGCCTGCCCGTGTTCGGCTTCGTGACCGTGCACGAGCGGCCCCTGGCCGACGGCATCGCTGCCGAAGCTGAATGGATGGCGTCCGCCGCCGCCACCGGAAGCGCCGCGGCGCATCTGTGGCGTGGCGAGTCCGCCCTGGTGGTGCCGCGCAGTTGCACCACTGTGCCGGGGTGGCCGGCCGCCGCGCGGGCCCATCGCGTGCTGGTGCGCGCTTCTGGCGGAGGCGTGGTGCCGCAGGGCCCGGGGCTGCTGAACCTGAGCCTGGTCTGGCGCGCCGACGCCGATGGCACGGCAGGTGCGCCCAGCGGCACCGAGGCAATCTACCGCGCGCTGTGCGACGCGTTGGCCGGGGCGCTGGCGCGGCTGGGCATCGCTGCGGCGCCGCAAGCGGTGCAGGGGTCGTTCTGCGACGGCCGCTTCAACCTGGCAGTGGCGGGCCGCAAGCTGGTGGGCACCGCGCAGTCGTGGCGCCGCGTGGCCGGCATGCCGGTGGTGCTGGCACATGCGGTGATCGTGGTCGACGCGGACCCGCAGGCGCTGACCGAGGCCGCCAATGCCTTCGAGCGCGATCTCGGCTCGGGGCGGCGGTACCGCGCCGAAGCGCTGACCAGCGTGGCCCTTGCCTGGCAGCAGGCTCACGGCCGCGCGCCGGATGTTGATCTGGTGGACAGGCTGAGCACCGCGATCGCCGAGCGCTTAGCCCGCGTACCGGTGCCGCGGGAATTCGCGTTTTGAACGTTCAATCACAAGGGGTCGTAAATGGTACTTCTCGAATTCTCGATCGCCCCGGTGGGGCAGGGCGAAAGCGTCGGTGCCCCTGTGGCGCGCATCCGCGACATCATCGATCGAAGTGGCGTGCCCTACCAGCTGACGCCGATGGGAACGATCCTCGAAGGCGAATGGGCCGAAGTGATG
>DASQFA010000558.1:0-2936 GCA_035633375.1 Rubrivivax sp. | reverse complement strand
GCCAGCGCCGGTGAGCCCAGCGCATCGACCACCAGCACGCCCTCGGGCGTGACCACGAAGGCGGCGTTGGAGATGAAGTTGCGATTGGCGCTGGAGCCCAGCGCGGACAAGCCTTGCACCATGTACGCATCGGCCGCCACCTGCACCACTCGCGGCACCGGCGTCTGGGCAGCGGCCGGCCCCGCGAAGGCGAAGCTCGCGAACGCGGCCAGCGCGAACAGTGCCTTGAACATCAGCATTGGGTGATATTACGCCGATCGTTGCCGCAGCGCCAGCCATCGGGGCCCCTCGTGAGCCCCTTTGTGACGCATCAACGATGCGGGGCGTGTTGGGGTAAGCGCTAGGTGCGAAGTGGTCGCCAGGGGTCGTGGATTGGGTTCAAATAAGTGTTGACTGATAAACCAGTGCCCGCGCGCTTCGCGTATCGTCACGCCGGCGCATTCCACAGGATCACCCATGCACACCACCCTTCGCCGCGGCGCGGCAATCATCGGCCTGTTCGGGGCCGCCGGCCTGGCCCAGGCGCAGGACGCCCACCTGGCGCGCAACCTGGCAGCCACCTGCGCCAACTGCCATGGCACCAACGGCCAGGCGCGCAGCGACATGAAGCCGCTGGCCGGCGTCGCGGCCGAAAAGATCGTCGCCATGCTCGCCGACTTCAAGAGCGGTGCCCAGCCCGCGACGATCATGCATCAGATCTCCAAGGGCTACACCGACGAGCAGATCAAGCTCATGGCCGCGTTCTTTGCCACGCAGCCGGCCAAGAAGTGAGGGTGCAGCCATGAACCCATCGAAACTTCATCGTCGCCACTTTCTCGGCGCAGGCGCGGCACTGGCCGCCTCCTCGCTGGCCGGTTGCGCCGGCATGTCCACCGGCCCGTCGATCGGCCGCGTGGTCGTGGTCGGCGGCGGCTATGGCGGTGCCACCGCGGCGCGCTACCTCAAGCTGTGGGCCCCGAACGTCGACGTCACGCTGGTCGAGCGCAACGCCGAGTTCATCTCCTGCCCGATCAGCAACCTGGTGCTCGGCGGCTACAAGCAGATGGCCGACATCACGCGCCAGTACAACAGCCTGAAGGCCGTCGGCGTGAAGTTCGTGCAGGGCGATGTCACGGCGGTGGATGCCGCCGGCAAGACGGTGCGCCTGGCCGACGGCCGCGTGCTGCCCTATGACCGGCTGGTGCTGTCACCCGGCATCGACTTCATGGCCGACCAGATCGGCGGGCTGCCCGCCGAGCTGGACAGCGGCCGCGTGCTGCATGCCTGGAAGGCCGGGCCGCAGACGGTGGGCTTGCGCAAGCAGATCGAGGCCATGCCCGACGGTGGCGTGTTCGCGATGTTCATCCCCAAGGCGCCGTACCGCTGCCCGCCCGGGCCCTACGAGCGCGCCTGCGTGGTGGCCAGCTACCTGAAGACGGCCAAGCCGAAGTCGAAGGTGCTGGTGCTGGATGCCAACCCCGAGATCACTTCCAAGAAGGGCCTGTTCGAAAAGGCCTTCAAGGACCAGTACACAGGCATCCTGGAGTACCGGCCGAATGCCGAACTGAAGGAGCTGTCGGGCAATGTCGCCAAGCTGGAGTTCGAGGACGTCCGCGCCGACGTCATGAACGTCATCCCGCCGCAGCGTGCCGGTGACCTGGCGCGCAGCACCGGCTTGCTGAACATGAACAACCGCTGGGTCGGCGTGAACTGGTTGACGATGGAAGCCACCGCCGTGCCGGGCATCCACGCGCTCGGCGACGCCACCTTCCCGGCACCGCTGATGCCCAAGTCGGGGCACATGGCCAATCAGCACGCCAAGGTGGCGGCGGCGGCGATCATCCAGTTGCTCAAGGGCGAGGCGGTGAGCGCCACGCCGGTGGTGATGAACACCTGCTACAGCTTCGTCAACGGCCGCGACGCCGTGCACGTGGCTTCGGTGCACCAGTACGACGCTGCGGAAAAGACCTTCAAGACCGTGCCCGGCTCAGGTGGCGTGTCGGCCGCGTCGAGCCAGATCGAAGGCCGCTACGCCCTGGCCTGGGCCGAGAACACCTGGGCCGACTCGCTGGCGCTTTAGCGGCTACTCCAGGCCGCTGATGTAGACCGCGACGGCCTTCATCTCCAGCGCGCTCAGCTTGCTGGCTATGCTTTGCATGACGGCGTTGTCGTTGGTGCGCTCGCGCTTGTTGAAGGCCTTGAGCTGGTTCTCGGTGTACAGCGCATGCTGCCCGGCCAGGCGCGGCAGTGTCTCGGTGCCGGCGCCATTGGCACCGTGGCAACTTGTACAGGCGGCCATGCCCGAATTGGGGTTGCCCCGTTCGAACAGGGATTGCCCTGCCTTTGCCAGCTCAGGGTCCGCCACCGGGTGAGGCTGCGGCTTGCGCGCCTCGAAGTACGCGCCCAGGGCCTTGAAGTCGGCCTGCGTCAGGTCCTCGACCATCGGCTTCATCGTGCTGCTGGCGCGTCGGCCCGACTTGTAGTCGGCGAGTTGCCTCTCGATGTAGCGAGCATGCTGCCCGGCCAGGCGTGGGAACAGCGGGCTGGAGCTTTCGCCGTCGACGCCGTGGCAGACAAAACACTTGCCCATCACGATTTCCTCCGCGCGCGCGGCATCTTGTGCCATGGCCACGGTGCTGGCCGCAAGCAGCAGCGCAGCCGCCAGCGCTCTCACCGTCTTCATGGGTGTTTCCTCGCGGAGTGACTCAGGCGCGAGCATCTGCACGTTGTCGCGTTGTCGCGTTATAGCGCGGCGCTCAGGGTTTGATGTAGGCCTGGCCGGCCAGTTGCAGCTTGGTGATGCGCACCACGCCGGATGGCGTGAACTCCGCCTCCTGGATGAACTGCTCGCGTTTCAGGTTGCGGTTCTTCAGCGTGATCTCGCAGATCTCGAACTTCACGCCACGCGCCGCCAGTGCCGATACCGGGCCGGCGAAGGGGCTGCCGTTGACGTCCTT
>DASQFA010000557.1:0-1617 GCA_035633375.1 Rubrivivax sp. | reverse complement strand
CGCAAGCCGCCGTTGATCCACTCACGCGTGAGCGTCGGCTATGCGCCGTCAGCGGTCCATGGGCCTGGACACGTCTTCGATCGATGGACGCGATTCCCCAGGCGGCCATACCCGCATCCAGCTCCGGCTTGACGCGCCGGTCGGGCGCGGGACAATGCGCTCACCGACCCGGCGCACGACTGCGCCGCATCCCGAGACACATTCCATGAACGACATGACGCTGAACCTGGCCGACGAGGCCACCGTGTTGCAGCTGGCCGATGCGCTGGTGCTGCAGCAAAAGGCCTATCTGGCGCACCCGGTGCCCACCTTCGACGAGCGCAAGGCCGACCTGCGCACGCTGCAGCGCTTCGTGCGCGAGAACAAGCAGGCCCTGCTCGACGCAGTCAACGCCGACTATGGCCACCGCTCGCGCCACGAGACGCTGCTGGCCGAGATCTTCCCGGTGATCGACGGCATCGACCACACCCTCAAGCACCTGCGTGGCTGGATGAAGCCGCAACGGCGCGCCGTGGACTGGCGCAACTTCTTCGGTGCGCGCAACCGCGTCATTCCGCAGCCGCTGGGCGTGGTCGGCGTGATCGTGCCGTGGAACTTCCCGCTCAACCTGAGCCTCGTGCCGCTGACCTATATCTTCGCCGCCGGCAACCGCGCGATGGTGAAGATGAGCGAGAACTCGCGCCACCTGGCGGCGCTGCTGATCGAGCGCACGCCGGCGTACTTTCCGCCCGAAAAGCTGCAGTTCTTCGACGAGACCGGCGGCGTGGGCATCGAGTTCTCGAAGCTGGCCTTCGACCACCTGCTGTTCACCGGCTCGGGCACCACCGGCCGCGCGGTCATGGCCGCGGCGGCGCGCAACCTGTGCCCGGTGACGCTGGAACTCGGCGGCAAGGCGCCGGCCATCCTCTGCGACGACTACCCGCTGCGCACCGCGGCCGAGCGCATCCTGTTCGTCAAGTACCTTAACGCCGGGCAGATCTGCACCACCGTCGATCACGCCTGGCTGCCGCCGCAGCGCATCGACGAGTTCGTCAAGCTGGCCTGCGAGATCGTGCCCAAGCGCTACCCGCGCCTGGATTCACCCGACTACACCTCGATCATCGACGAGCGCTCGTTCGACCGGCTGGTGCATGCGCTGGACGACGCGCGCGAGCGCGGCGCCACGCTGGTGCAGCTGGTGCCCGGGCCGGCGCATGACCGCGCCACGCGCAAGATCGCGCCGCACATCGTGCTGAATGCCCCCGACGACAGCCTGCTGATGCAGCGCGAGATCTTCGGCCCGATCCTGCCGTTGCGCGGCTACGATTCTTTGCAGGCGTTGATTGCGCGCATCAACGCCGGGCCGCGGCCGCTGGCGGTGTACCCCTTCAGCCACGACGGCGCCAAGGTTCAGCAGGTGCTGGACCACGTGATGTCTGGCGGCGTCACGGTTAACGATGCACTGTTCCATGTCGGCCAGCATGACCTGCCTTTCGGCGGCATCGGCGATTCGGGCATGGGCCACTACCACGGGCACGAGGGCTTCGTGACCTTCTCCAAGCTGCGCCCGGTGTTCTACCAGGCGCGCTTCTCGAGCATGAAGTTCCTGATGCCGCCGTACGGCAAGTTCGCCGATCG
>DASQFA010000556.1:0-12389 GCA_035633375.1 Rubrivivax sp. | reverse complement strand
CACGAACGGGCCGTAAATCTACACCAGGCCAAGCTTGTACTTCCACCGCGTATAGGCGGTGATGAGTTCGCCAGCAACGCCGATCGCGGCCTTCAGCACCGCAAACCGCAGCTCCGGCTGATCGGGATACTCATGCGAGGCGGTTGCGCAGTTCACGCCAGCGCAGCCAGTCGTCCACCACCCTTGTTGCCGCGCGGCCGTGACCACGGCGCGCCGGTCCTGAGAGCCTTGTTGCGTCATCACGACATCGATGCGCCGCTCTTCGAGCAGGCGGTACAGCCTGGCAGTGAACCGGCTCCTGCGGACCACGGTGTCGTCGGCCGACAGCGCCCCGGGCAGTTCGACAAGCAGGTCGATGTTGCCGCCACGGCGGCTGTCGTCCAAGCGCGATCCGAACAGCAGCACGCGCGTGCCGGCGGGCAAGGTTTCACGGCTGGCGCTTTCAACCGCGCGCCACTCGACGGTAGACAGTCTCATGCTCAAAAGTATAGGTCGCGGCCCAGAGCGCGCGTACGGCGGCCATTCATTGTGGGTTCATGGCGAAGGGTCCTGGCAATCTGAACCGCTATCGATCAATTCTCCGCTCCACCACCTGCTCACAGGTTAACCGGGTCATCGTCCAGCAGGCCCGGCACGATCCAGCCCTGCTGGTGGGTGCAGGTCAGCATCTGCACACCGACCGAGTTTCGACCCCCCTATGCTGGCGAGTTCTTGGCCCATGCCTGCCCGACGATGTGCTCCACGTCCCACACCAGCACCACCTCAACCCCCGGTGCCAACGGATAGCGTCGCAGCACGGTGCGACAACAAACGCCTGCTCGATGGCCAGGTCCTGCAGGGCCTGCCAGAAGCCCTTGGTCGGCATGGGCGACGCGGAGAACTTGATCTCGATGCCGATCCTTCCGGCAGGGCCTTCCACCACCAGGTCCGTTTCGGCGCCTGCAGCCGTGCGATAGAAGCCGATCTGCCCGCCGGTGGGCAGCGCGGCTGCCACCTGCTCGACCACGAATCCCTCCCAGGAGGCGCCGGCCATCGGGTGCCCCTGAAGTTGGCGCACCGTGGCCAGGCCCAGCAGCGCATGCAGTAAGCCGCTGTCGCGAACATAGATCTTGGGCGACTTGACCAGGCGCTTGCGCACATTGGCCAGGCATGGCTCCAGGCGTCGCACCATCAGCGTGACAGCAGCGAACTGGCCCGCGCCGCCAGCAACGACAGCAGGCGCGGCATGTCGTGCAGGCCCTCGTTGCTGGCGTAGTCGCGCACGTCGCGCTGCAGCAAGCTGGCGAGGTAGGCGCGGAACCAGGCGTCGCGCCGCTGCGCATCGATACGGCCCAGCGCTTCAGGGAAGC
This sequence comes from Rubrivivax sp., assembly GCA_035633375.1. Lineage (GTDB taxonomy): Bacteria > Pseudomonadota > Gammaproteobacteria > Burkholderiales > Burkholderiaceae_C > Rubrivivax. Next base: position 11,040 of record DASQFA010000556.1, on the reverse strand, counting down.
CGCTCGACACCAGGCGGCGCACAAGATCGGCCCGGTCGGTCGGCACGGTGCGCCGCACCCAGGGCGCGCTGCCGAACAATGCGTCTACTAAATTGTGCGGCGAGCTCTCGACCTCGCACTGTGACAAGGGCTCGAGCGTCAGCACCTCCATGCGCCCGGCCAGGGATTCGGCCGCATTGGGCAACATGAAAACGTTGGCCGCGCCGGTGAGCAGGAAACGGCCCGGCAAAGGGTGGCGGTCGTCCTCGCGCTTGAGCACGGGGAACAGGCCGGGAGCGGACTGCACCTCGTCGATCTCCGTGAATCCGGCGGCGCCGCTGACGAGGGCCGAAAGGTCGGTTCGGGCCAGTTCGGCGATCACCGGGTCGTCCAGCGTCAGGTACTGCCCACCGCGCTGTTGTGCCAGCTGTTGTGCCAGCGTGCTCTTGCCCACCTGGCGGGCGCCGTTCAGCAGCCCTACCCGCGTGTCGGCGAGTGCCACGTTCAACTTGGGAATGATGTTTCGCTGATACATGGCTGCATTCTCGCCATGCCATGGCGAAAATGAAAACCATGAACGGTCATGGTCATGACGTTCTTCGCCAGCGCCACCGGCGCCGCCAGGTCGCGAAGGTCCTGGGCGAGCACAAGTCGTACTTCGTCGCCGGGAAAGACTCGGCGGGTGTTGTCATCGGCTACTTTCCAGCAGCGGCCGGCGGGGTTCAAACTTCAGATCGTCCCCAAGGGAGTGTCGCGTGCGGCGCGCCCGCCGCTGACTACGAGTCCGCCTCGGCCTCCGGCCAAAGCGCCGGAAAGTAGAACCGCAAGGCATGCATCGGCAGACCGAAGCGCAACTTGCCTTGCGGGCTGTCGCTGCGCAGCAGCCCACGCCGAAGCAGCGCGCCCAACAAGGTGACGGCAGTGCGCTCGCCCAGCCCGGTCATGCGCTTGAACTCGCCCCGCTCCAGGTCGGCGCCACTCAGGAACAGGTAGTGCAGGGCGTGCAGCGCCTCGATGCGTACGCCCGAACGCAGGGTCTGCTCTTCGAACACCAGGCACGCCGCGATGCGCTGGTCCATGCGGTCGACGTCGATCATGCCGCGCATGAACTCGACCTGATCCAGGCAGACATCGAGCAAGTACTCGATCCACGCCACCAGCGCCGCTTCGCTGAGGTTGCCGCGGCCGTCGAGGTCTCCGCGGCGCGGTTCATCGGCCGCGGACAGCGCGGCGTAGTAGCGATCCACCGAGCGCGCGAAGCCGCGCAGCGGCGACCACAGCCCGCCCGTGTAGCCCACCGCCGACAAGAGCGTGTGGGTGTGCAAGCGCATCACGCGGCCGTTGCCGTCGACAAACGGGTGCACCCAGCCCAGGCGCTGGTGTGATGCCGCCATCGCCAGCATCGTTGCTTCGCCCCGGCGCACGCTGCCGTAGAACGAGGCCCATCGATCGAGAAACGAAGGGACGCTTTGCCAGGCCGGCGCGACATGCCGGCCGACACTGACATCGGTCTGGCGAAACACCCCGGGCCCGACGGCCGCGCCCTGGTCGGATATCCGGTCGCTCTCGGGCAGGCGGGCGAAGACGGCGTTGTGGATGTCGGCAACGGCCGCTGCACTGAACAGGCCGGCCACGCCTGTCTCGCCGGCATACCGGGTTTCGAGGTCGATTTCAGCGTCGATGTGGGCCAGCGCGAGACGCTGGCGCCCGGCCAACCGGACATCGGCCGAGAAGTCCTTGTGCAGGGCTTGTTCCAGCTCCCGTGGCCGCGTGTGCTGCCCCTCGATGCGGTTCGTGTAGTACGAGTTCATCGCCCGCAGCAGCGCACGCAACTCCTGCGGGGCGCGCAAGCTGGTCAGGCTGGCAGAAGCGCGTGCCAGTTCATGCGCGCGCGCCAACAACGGCTCCTGACGGGCTGCAGACGGAAGCAGGGGTTCGAAGTGGTGCGGAGAGTCGTACAGCTGAACCATGTATTGCGTACTTTACATCTTCACTATGTTCATGTCACGTAATGACATTTCAGGCTATACGCAAACAGATTTGCGTACATTCCCGCGGACTTTTAAGAAACGGGAAGGCAGTGTCCAAGCTCGGCGGTCGCAATGCTGAGGCCGTCGGTCACGCCCCATCGAAATACGCAGTCCCTGGAGTTCGCACCGCGACGGATTCGTCAGGCTCTATCGCGGCACACGCGACGGATGCGGATATCATCATGATGATTCCACTTTGATGCTTTGATGCCATGCGCACCACAATCACCCTCGACGTCGACGTCGCCGCACGCTTGCGCGAGTTCGCGCACCGCAGCGGCATATCGTTCAAACAAGCCGTGAACGACGCGGTGCGCGAAGGACTGTCGTCGCCAGCCGTGCTGCGGGCAGAGCCCTTCGTTCAGCCAATCTACCCGCTGGGCAGGGTGAGGGTGGATCTGACCAAGGCGCTGTCACTGGCAGCAGATCTCGAAGATCAGGATCACGTCGCCAAGCTCAGGCGCGGCTGATGCGAACGCCGGATGTAAACGTGCTGCTCTACGCGGTCAACAGCGACAGCGCGCAGCACCCGGCGGCTACAGCATGGCTGAGCGAGTCTTTTGCTCGTCCGCAGGGCGTGGGCTTCGCCTGGATGGCTTTGCTCGGGTTCCTTCGGCTGTGCACGCGCACCGGCATCTTTGCCAAACCACTCGACACTGACCACGCATTGGCCGTGGTAGATGTGTGGCTGAGCCAACCCAATGCCAGCATCCTCCACCCCACCGACCGGCATGCCGGTGTGCTGGGTCGGCTGTTGCTGGGTGCCGGCGCTGCTGGAAACCTGGTGTCCGATGCGCATCTGGCCGCTTTGGCCATTGAACACGGCGCCGATCTCGGTACCTTCGACCGTGACTTCGCACGCTTCGCTGGTTTGCGCCTGCAACTGCTCAGCTGAAACATGCTCTTCGGAAGGCAGAGCTGGTCGCCGGTGAAGAGCTCCTCCCCTGACAAAGGCGCTGCCGGCGGCTGATCGCGCCAGCGGAAGAGCCAGTTACCGGCTATCGGCAAAGCAGCCGTTCCAGCAGCTCGGCAATGCGCTCCCCGGTGCGCCCATCCCATTTCTCGGGAATCGAGCCCTTCTTCCACTGGCCCGCAAACAGGCGGTCGAGCGCCGGCTTCAGCGCCGCCGGGTCGGTGCCGATCAGCTCGTTGGTGCCGATGGTCACCGTCTCGGGGCGCTCGGTGGTGTCGCGCAAGGTGATGCAAGGCACGCCCATGACGGTGGTTTCCTCGGTCACGCCGCCCGAATCGGTGATGACGCCGCGCGCATGCCGCACCAGGTAGTTGAACTCCAGATACGGTTGTGGATCGACGAGCAGCAGGCACGCCGGCCGGTCGGGCAGCGCGGCCAGCGTCTTGGCGGTGCGCGGATGCACCGGGAACACCACCGGCAGGCCGCGCACCGCCTCGCCCACGGCGCGCAACAGGCGCGCGAAGCCCTGGGTGTCGTCGACGTTGGCCGGCCGGTGCAGCGTCATCACGAAGTAGTGGCCTTCATGCAGCCCGGCCTCGGCCCAGAAGGCCGGCGCGCGGAAATTCGCCTGGTGGGCCAGCAGCGTGTCGATCATCGTGTTGCCGACGAAGAAAATGCGCTCGTCGGCCACGCCGGCGCGGCGCAGGTTGGCGTTGGCCACCTCGCTGGTGGTGAAGAACCAGTTGGTGATGGCGTCGGTGACGAGACGGTTGATCTCTTCGGGCATGCCCCAGTCGCCAGAGCGTATGCCGCCCTCCACATGCGCCACCGGCACGCGCAGCTTCTGCGCGGCGATGGCGCAGGCCATGGTCGATGTCACGTCGCCGACCACCAGGCACAGCTCACTGCGCGTTTGCAGCAGCAGCTCTTCATAGCGCACCATGATCGACGCCGTCTGCTCGGCCTGCGTGCCCGAACCCACTTCGAGATTGACGTCCGGGTCGGGGATGCCGAGCTGGCGGAAGAAGTCGCCCGACATGCGCTCGTCGTAATGCTGCCCGGTGTGCACCAGGCGCACGCGCAGCCGGCTGCCTGCGGCCTGGCGAGACTTGATCGCGCGCAGGATCGGCGCGATCTTCATGAAGTTGGGTCGCGCGCCGGCGATCACGTCGATTAGCGGATCCGTGGCGCTCATCGGCAGGGCTCCTGGGTGGGGGGTTGACGGGCGAGTCGAGGGGCAGGTCGTGGTCTGGATCTTAGGTCAGGCCTGCCCCGCCCAGGCGTCAAGAATCGTCGAGAACCCGCACCAAGCAAAGCGGGCGCACCCGCACCACTGTCATGCACAATCGTCGCGGACAAGACCTTGCCGGGGCATGCCAAGGCCCTGCCAGGCAAGAACGCGGCCCTCGCCTATGCGCGCACGCCGATGGCATCGGTGGCCCTTGACACCTTCTTCGGAGCCTGCTGAATTGAACCGCCCGATCCGATCGCAGTACGAAGACTTCATGCGCCATGTGTCCACGCACGGCGTGGCCAAGGCCGACCGCACCGGCACCGGCACGAAAAGCGTGTTCGGCCAGCAGATGCGCTTCGATCTGAGCGAAGGCTTCCCGCTGGTGACGACGAAGAAGGTGCACCTGAAGAGCATCATCCTCGAGCTGCTGTGGTTCCTGCGCGGCGACGGCAACGCGCGCTGGCTGCAAGAACGCGGCGTGACGATCTGGGACGAATGGGCCGCGCCCAACGGCGACCTGGGCCCGGTGTACGGCGTGCAATGGCGCAGTTGGCCCACGCCCGACGGCGGCCACATCGACCAGATCGCCGAAGTGGTGAAACAGCTGCGGTCCAACCCCGATTCGCGCCGCATCATCGTCAGCGCCTGGAACGTGGCCGAGCTGCCCCGGATGGCGCTGCTGCCCTGCCACGCCTTCTTCCAGTTCTACGTGGCGCCCGGTGACTCGCCTTCGGCTCGGGGGCGCTTGAGCTGCCAGCTGTACCAGCGCAGCGCCGACATCTTTCTCGGCGTGCCCTTCAACATCGCCAGCTATGCGCTGCTGACGCACATGCTGGCGCAGCAGTGCGATCTGCAGGTGGGCGATTTCATCTGGACCGGTGGCGATTGCCACATCTACGACAACCACCACGAGCAGGTGCAAACGCAACTGGCGCGCGCGCCCTACCCTTACCCGGTGCTGCACATCAGGCGCCGGCCGACATCGATCTTCGACTATGCGTTCGAAGACTTCGAGGTGCAGCACTACCAGCACCACGCCGCGATCAAGGCACCGGTGGCGGTGTAGGCGCCCGGCATGATGCCCACGCGCCCCGGGCTGGAGCTGATTGCCGCGGTGGCGCGCAACGGCGTCATCGGCCACGGCAACCAGTTGCTGTGGCACCTGCCCCAAGACATGCAGTTCTTCAGGAACACGACCCGCGGCCACCCGGTCATCATGGGCCGCAAGACCTGGGATTCATTGCCGCCGCGTTTTCGCCCGCTGCCCGGGCGGCGCAACATCGTGGTCACGCGCAATGCGCAGTTCGCTGCGCCTGGTGCCGAGGTGGCCGCCTCGCTGGACGCAGCACTGGCGCTGCTGGCGCACGCGCCGCGGGCTTTTGTCATCGGTGGCGCGCAGTTGTATGGGCAGGCCCTGCCCGTCGCGCAAGGCTTGTGGCTGACCGAGATCGACCATGATTTCGTGGGCGACGCTGTGTTCCCGGCCTGGCCGCGCGATGAGTTCATCGCCAACGAAATCGGCCGGCACGATTCCGGGCAGGGCTGGAGCTATCGGATCGTGCACTACCAGCGCAAGCGCTGATCGATGCACAACGGACATGCAAGACGAACGCTCCATCACCAATGAAAGCAGCTGCAGAAGAACATTCCCGGCCTGGCCGACGAGCAGGGGCGTGTCATCGCCGGCACGCTGGACACCCTGCGCGTCATCGGTGCGTACTTTCCCAACGGCCAAGCACCGGACAGCGACAAGTTCCAGTACAAGATGCGCTGGCTGCAGGCACTGCGCGATGGGTTGCGCACTGAGCTGGCGGCGCACCCGCGGCTGGTGTTGATGGGCGATTTCACCATCGCGCCCGAAGACCGCGATGTTCACGACCCGGTGGCCTGGGCCGGGCAGATCCTGTGCACGCCCGAAGAACGCGAGCACTTCCGCGCGCTCGTTGGCCTGGGCCTGGTGGATGCGTTGCGGCTGTTCGAGCAGGCCCCCAAGAGTTGGACCTGGTGGGACTACCGCAACCTGGCCTTTCGCAGGAACCAGGGCCTGCGCATCGACCACATCCTGGTGAGCGAGGCGCTGAAGGGCGATGTCAGTGCCTGCTTGATCGACAAGCTGCCGCGCAAGAACGAGCGACCCAGCGACCATGCCCCGGTGGTGGTGGAGCTGAGCGACCGAGGGTAGAGGCGTTGCCACCACCCAGCCCGGACCACGCAGGGACTGGGCCCTCGGGCAGCACGAGGCCCTGCTCTGCCGCAGCCGCAACCGCAGCCGCAGCCGCGAGCTCAGTCGTCCAGGCCCAGTTCCTGGATCTTGCGTGTGATGGTGTTGCGCCCGATACCCAGCTTCTGCGCGGCTTCGATGCGGCGCCCGCGCGTGACCTCCAGCGCGGTGTGGATCATCTGGCCTTCGAACTTGCGCGACAGCGTGTCCCAGACATCGGGCACGCCCGATTCGAGCAGGTGACGCGCCTCGCGCCGCAGGTCGTCCAGCCAGTTGGCATCGGCCGGTCGATCTGCCGGCGCCTCGGCCGGCGCCACCGCCGGCAGCGCCGCAGCCGCCACCGGGTGTGCGGCCTCGATGCCGGCCGCTGCGGGCCGGTGCTCTTCGCGGCCCAGCAACTCGGGGGGCAGGTCCTTGGCTTCGACCACCTGCGACGGCGCCATCACCGTGACCCAGTGGCACAGATTCTCGAGCTGGCGCACGTTGCCGGGGAAATCGAAGGCCATCAGCTGTTGCAGCGCCTCGTCGGTGATGCGCTTGGCGTCGACGCCGAGTTCCTTGGCGCTCTTCTGCAGGAAAAAGCGCGTCAGCATAGCGATGTCCTCGCGCCGCTCGCGCAGCGCCGGCAGGCGCAGCCGGATCACATTCAACCGGTGGAACAGATCCTCGCGGAAGGAGCCCGCGCGCACGCGATCTTCCAGGTTCTGGTGCGTGGCGGCGATGACGCGCACGCTGCTCTTCAGCGGCTGGTGGCCGCCGACGCGGTAGAACTGCCCGTCGCTCAGCACGCGCAGCAGCCGCGTCTGCAGGTCGAAGGGCATGTCGCCGATCTCGTCGAGAAACAGCGTGCCACCGTCGGCCTGCTCGAAGCGGCCGCGGCGCATGGTCTGCGCGCCCGTGAAGGCACCGCGCTCGTGGCCGAAGAGCTCGGATTCCAGCAGGTCCTTCGGGATGGCCGCGGTGTTGATGGCCACGAAGGGCCCGCCGGCGCGCGGGCTGTGCTTGTGCAGCGCACGCGCCACCAGTTCCTTGCCCGAGCCGCTCTCGCCGGTGATCATGACCGTCACCGTGCTCTGGCTCAGGCGGCCGATGGCGCGAAACACGTCCTGCATGGCTGGCGCCTGGCCCAGCATCTCGGGCATCGGCACCGACGCCGGGTCACGCACCTGCTCGCGCAGGCTTTCTTCCACCGCGCGGCGGATCAGCTCCACCGCCCTGGGCACGTCGAAGGGTTTGGGCAGGTATTCGAAGGCGCCGCCCTGGAAGGCCGAGACGGCGCTGTCCAGGTCGGAGTAGGCAGTCATGATGATCACCGGCAGCCCCGGCAGCCGCGCCTTGACCTTGCCCAGCAGGTCGATGCCCGAGCCTCCCGGCATGCGGATGTCGCTGACCATGACTTGCGGCTCGTCGTCGTCGAGCGCGGCGAGCACCTCGCGCGCGGTGGCAAAGCTGCGCACCGCGAACTGTTCGCGCGCCAGCGCCTTCTCCAGCACGAAGCGGATCGAGTGGTCGTCGTCGACGATCCAGATGGGTTTCATGCGCTCAAGGGTTCCGGCGGCGATCAGGGCAATGGGATGAGGATCTTGAAGCTGGTTCGTCCGGGCACGCTGTCGAATTCGATCGTGCCCTGGTGTTGCTGCACGAAGGTCTGCGCCAGGGTAAGACCGAGCCCTGAACCGCCCTCCCTGCCCGACACCAGCGGGTGGAAGATGCGCTCCCTTATGGACTCGGGCACACCCGGCCCGTTGTCCTGGATATGCAATTCCAATGCCAGTCGGTAGCGTTGCCTGCCGATCGTCATCTGGCGCGCGATGCGCGAGCGCAAGATCAGCCGGGCGCTTCCGGCGGCGATCTTTTCGCCCAGCGCCTGCGTGGCGTTGCGAACGATGTTCAGCACCGCCTGGATCAGTTGCTCGCGGTCACCACGAAACTCGGGGATCGAGGTGTCGTAATCGCGTTGCACTTCCAGGCCGCGCGGAAACTCGGCCAGGATGAGCAGGCGCACGCGCTCGCAGACCTCATGGATGTTCACGTCGCCCACCACATGGGGCTTGCGGTGCGGCGCGAGCAGCCGGTCCACCAGGGCCTGCAGCCGATCGGCTTCATGAATGATGACCTGCGTGTATTCGCTCAGGCCGCGCGCGACGCCCGAGCGCGAGGGCTTGATGCTGTGCGGGGCCCCGATGCGCACCCGCGGCAGCCCGGTCGGGCGCGATGTCAGCTCCATCTCCAGCAGCTGCGCCGCACCGCGTATGCCGCCCAGCGGGTTCTTGATCTCGTGCGCCAGGTTGCGCACCAGTTCCTTGTTGGCCTGGGCCAGGCCGAGCGCACGCTCTTCGCGGTCCTGCCGCGTCTGCTGTTCGATCTCGACCATCTCCACCAACGCCCAGTCGGCGGCTTCCATCTGGCCGACGTTGACGCGCACCAGCAGCGGATCGGCCAAGCCCAAGGGCGCACGCTTCAGCTGCGCCTCGAAGCGGCCGCTGGTGACCTCGTCGCGGTGCAGCGCCAGCAGCGTTTCGCGCATCGGCAGCGGGTCGACGAACCAATCGAGCACGCTGCCGCGCAGCAATGCACGGCGCGACACGGCCAGCGTGTTCTCGAGCGTCGAATTGGCGAACAGGCAATGCCCGTCCCTGCGTGCGATGGCCACCATCGTGGCCAGTTGGTCGTAGGCGTCGAAACCCTGTGGCAGCGTGTCGCCGCTCATGTGCCGACCTGCGTGCTGCGCACTGCGCGGCCAGGCCCAGTGGGCGGCCTCACGGCGGCAGCTTCGCCAATTCGCGCTTGATGGCCGCGATGTCGCTTTCCTTGCGCGAGATGCCGGATTTCATTTCAGCCACACGGTCCAGGTACTTCTGGTAGTTGCGCTCGTTGCCCAGGCGCTCGGGCTCGCCGTTGTTGTACTCGCGCTTCAGCTCAGCCAGACGGTCTTCCTCGCGGCGCAGCTCGCTTTCAAGGATGCGCCGCGAATCGCTGTCGCGTGCGCGCTGTGCCTGCGGGTCCACGCGGGCCTCGGCCGGGCGGGCCGAGCTGTTGGCCGCGGCAGCGCTGGCAGCACGCGCGTTTGCCGGCGCGCGGCCCTGGATCACGGTGATCGGCGTGCCCTCGATGGTGCGGCAGCCCCGGTCACGAGCCTCTTGTGGCGACAAGGCATCGGTATAGAGCACGGGCGGCCCGGGGCAGCGGTACACGGCAGCCCCTGGCGCAGCACCCTGCGCCCACGCTGCGGAGCCTGCCACGGCGCCGAAAGCCAAGACCATGCCGCTGATTCCCGACGCGCGCAAACTCATGCATTCACCTTCCGCTTCTCGACCACCGCCGCCATCGGCCCGAGACCATTGTGGCGCAGCCTGCGAGCCCCCATCATGCAAAAAGGGACGGCTTTCGGCCGTCCCTTTTTTGCGCGAGCGCTGCTCAGAGCGCGTAGTACATGTCGAACTCGACCGGATGCGTGGCCATGCGGAAACGCGTCACCTCGCTCATCTTGAGCTCGATGTAGGCGTCGAGGTAGGTGTCGGTGAAGACCCCGCCCTTGGTCAGGAAGGCGCGGTCCTTGTCCAGGTAGTCCAACGCCTGGTCCAGGCTGTGGCACACGGTCGGGATCTTCGCGTCTTCTTCCGGCGGCAGGTGGTACAGGTCCTTGCTGGCGGCATCGCCGGGGTGGATCTTGTTTTCCACGCCGTCCAGCCCGGCCATCAGCAGCGCCGCGAAGCCCAGGTAAGGGTTCATCAGCGGGTCGGGGAAACGCGCCTCGACGCGCCGGCCCTTCGGGTTGGCGACGTGTGGGATGCGGATCGAGGCCGAGCGGTTCTTCGACGAATAGGCCAGCTTCACCGGCGCCTCGAAACCGGGCACCAGGCGCTTGTAGCTGTTGGTGCCGGGGTTGGTGATGGCGTTGAGCGCGCGCGCATGCTTGATGATGCCGCCGATGTAGAACAGCGCGAACTCGCTCAGGCCGGCATAACCGTCGCCGGCGAACAGGTTCTTGCCGTCCTTCCACACCGACTGGTGCACATGCATGCCCGAGCCGTTGTCGCCGACGATGGGCTTGGGCATGAAGGTCGCGGTCTTGCCATAGGCATGGGCCACGTTATGGATCACGTACTTCTGCAGTTGCACCCAGTCGGCGCGCTGCAGCAAGGTGCTGAATTTGGTGCCGAGTTCCATCTGGCCGGCGGTGGCCACTTCGTGGTGATGCACTTCGCAAGGGATGCCCAGGCCTTCGAGGATCAGGCACATCTCCGAGCGCATGTCCTGGAAGCTGTCGACCGGCGGCACGGGGAAATAGCCGCCCTTGACCGCAGGCCGGAAGCCGGAGTTGCCGTGCTCGTATTCCTTGCCGGTGTTCCAGGCGGCTTCCTCGGATTCGATCTTCGAGAAGCAGCCCGACATGTCGTTGCCCCAGCGCACGCTGTCGAAGACGAAGAACTCGGGCTCGGGGCCGAAGTAGGCCGTATCGCCCAGGCCGGAGGCCTTCATGTAGGCCTCGGCGCGCTTGGCGAGTGAGCGGGGGTCACGCTCGTAGGGCTTGCCATCGCCGGGCTCGACCACGTCGCAGGTCAGCAGCAAGGTGGGCTCTTCGAAGAAGGGGTCGATATTGGCCGTGTTCGGGTCGGGCATGAGCTGCATGTCCGAGGCTTCGATGCCCTTCCAGCCGGCG
>DASQFA010000555.1:0-7010 GCA_035633375.1 Rubrivivax sp. | reverse complement strand
CGTGACGGACGTGCGCGCGCGCCGTTCGCGCCAGGCCGCTTGACCGACTGACCGGCATCGGTGCCGGCCGCGCAGCAGGACGAGTTGCTGCCGCGTGGCATGGCGTCGATGCCGGCGCTTCAGTCGTCCCGTCTCTGACTTCGTTGCCGCAAAGCCGACACCCAAGTTGCGATGCCGTGAAGCCGCCGGTCACCGGTGTCGGCAAACTGATCACCGGCAGCTTGCGAACTGGCTGAACCTACACCGTGGACATCGCTGCAAGAGCGGCAGGTCGCGTGACGCGGCGTGCTTCTCTTGACGAACCAGGCTCGACCGCCGTTTCAGGCGGCCGGTGGGCCTTCGGGGAAGCGGGCCGCGCCTTCGGGATAAGCCACCCAAGGCTGCGCCGAGTTGCACCAGATGTTCGCGACGGGCCGGAGCCAGGAAGTGTCGTCCAGCGTGCCCGCCTTCAGCCAGTCGAGCTGCGGCGTCGCGACGACGTCCGAAAACAACGGCGACCCGCAGCGGCCGCAGAAGTGTCTGAAGACGGGCAGGCCGCTGGTGCCCTGGTCTTCGTAGATCGCCGGCTGGCCCGACGTGAACTGCAGCGTCGTTTTGCCGCCCAGGTTTGGGCGTTCAGCCGATCCGGTTCTTGAACATCTGCAGCACCGGCTTGAACGATGCGTGCCGGCAATCGTGCAACCACTCGAACGCCACCATCTCGGGACTGACGATGACCGCGCCCGCCCCACGCAAACGCTCCATCGCCAGTTGATGGTCGGCGGACGAGCGCGAACCGCAGGCCGGACCCACCACCCAGAGGCGCCGGCCGGCGCGCAGCAGGCCCAGCGTGGTTTGCAGCAGGCACACATGGGCCTCGCAGCCGGCGATGACCACCTCGCCCACATCGCCGAGCGCGTCGAGCAGCCCGTCTTCGCAGGCATCGAAGTGCGTTTTCGCGAGCGTGCTCTCGCAGCGCTGACGGATGGCCTCGACATTGGGCCCGAGACCGGCTGGGTTCTGCTCGGTGCCCAGCACGCGAAGGCCGATTGCGCGCGCGGCATCGGCCAGCCTCGTGGCCTCGGCGACGACCTGCTCGCCGCGGTGGATGGCGGGTATCAGCCGCTTCTGGTAGTCGACCAGCACCAGCACGCAGTTCGAGGCCACGATTGCGTTCATCGCGCAGCCCTCGCCTGAGGCGCGGTGGGTGGCCGGTCGGCCCGCGCCGCACTTTTCGCGTTGGCGACGACGGCCATCTGGACGGTCTTGATCATGGCCGGAATGTAGCCTTGTTCATGGATTGGAGTGGTGTTCAAATTGATCGCCTCGACGAGGAGACGCCCGATGAACGCGCCACTGCCCGCTGCCGCCACCAACGCCCCCGCCACGCTGATGAGCGGCGCCGACTATCGCGAATCGCTGCGCCGTCTGCGACCGACCGTCTACGTCGATGGCCGCCGCGTCGAGTCGGTCGCCGACGAGCCCTCGCTCGCACCCGGCGTCAACGCGCTGGCCTACACCTATGACTTCGCGCGTGACGCGAAGGTCGCGCCCGTCGCGCTCGCCACCCAGGCCCGCCGTGGCAAGGTGGTCAACCGCATGCTGCATGTCAACGACTCGGCCGGCGACCTGCTCAACAAGCTCGAGGCGGTGCGGCTGCTGTGTCAGGAGACCGGCTGCGCGCAGCGCTACCTGGCCCACGACGCGCTGAACGCGCTGGCCCAGGTCAGCGCGCGCATCGACGACGCCGCAGGCACCACCGAGCATCGCGCCCGCTTCAACGCCTACCTGGCACGGGTGCAGGACGAGGACCTATCCCTCGGCATCGCGATGACCGACGCCAAGGGTGACCGCAGCAAGAGGCCGCACCAGCAGGCCAACCCCGACACCTACGTCCACGTGGTCGGGCGCAACGGCAAGGGCATCGTGATCAGCGGCACCAAGGCCATCGTCACCGGCGCGCCCTACATGCACGAACTGCTCGTCATGCCGAGCCGCCACATGGGCGAAGAGGATGCGGATTTCGCGGTGTGCTGCGCCGTCCCGGTCGACGCACCCGGCCTGACCATCGTCTCGCGGCCCGCGGGCCGGCCGGGAGAGAAGCTCGAGCATGGCAGCGCGCTGTTCTCGCGCAAGTACGGCCAGTCGACTGCCGTGGTCATCTTCGACCAGGTCTTCGTGCCCTGGGAGCGCGTGTTCTATGCCGGCGAATGGGAGCACAGCAGCAGCCTGACGTACAGCTATGCCACCCACCACCGGCACAGCTGCATCGCCGCGCGCGCCGGCTTCGGCGACCTGCTGATCGGTGCCGGCGCGCTGATGTGCGAGGCCAACGGCTTCGACCCCGGCGAGAAGAGCAATCTGCGCGAGCCGATGGTCGAGCTGATCAAGATCACCGAGGGCTTCTATGCCTGCGGCGTGGCCGCCAGCGTCTACGCCACGCAGGACCCGCACTACGGCAACTTCATGCCCGAGCCGGTGTTCAGCAACATCGGCAAGTTGCTGCTCGCGACCCAGATCTACGACATGCACCGTCTCGCGCACGAGGTTTCGGGCGGCCTGATCGTCGCGCTGCCCGGGCCGGACGAGGACCACAACCCGGCCACCGCGGCAACTCTGGCCGAGGTGCTGCGCGGCAGCCCGGGCGTGCCTTACGACAAGCGCATCGAGGTCGCGCGCTTCATCGAGGACCTGACCGCCTCGTACCAGGGTGGCTGGTACTCGCTGATCAGCCTGCACGGCGGGGGCTCACCGGCCGCGATGAAGCAGGAGATCTGGCGCAACTACCCCGTGGGCAGCAAGGTCGAACTGGTCGAGCGGCTGCTGGAGCGCGGCGTGTTGCATGACGAGACGCGGGTCATCACGAAGAACCGTCAGCCCGGTCGCTGCTGCGACCAGGGCTGCACCGCGCCGGGCCAGCCGGTGATGGTCGAGATGCCGAAGCAGCGGTAGCCGAGCGGTGGCACATCGGTAGGGGCAGGATCGACCACTTGGACCGATCCGGTCAGCCGATCAGCCGCTCCTTGAGCTTGGACCAGCGGCGTACGACCTGCTCCGATGGCAACGCCCTGTTGCGCCGCGGTCAAGGCCAGCTTTCGGGCTAGCAATCCGGGTTGTCGACAGGCGGCAATGGGTCGGGCTGCGCCGGCCGGCTTCTTGAACTCGGCGCCCTGAAGCCGTCACCAAACGGCAGGATGCCGCTCAGCTGACATTCGTTCGTGACGGCCCCGGCAATTCCGGACGCCAAACGCCTGCGCGCAGAGCGGACGTCGACGTTGCGGTGAAGCCGGATGCCAACGGTGGCCCGGCCATGATCGCGCCCGGCGACGAACACGCGAGCGCGGTCACGCCATCGCCACACAATGCCGGCCTGCTTGATGGAATCGCGGTCGAGCGCCCCGAACTTGCCGGGATTGCCGGGGACGTTGAGCTCGCGCGTGCAGAAGCGTTCTCCCGGAGGCGGAGCACCCTCGCGGCGCTGCAGCGCATCTATGGTCTCTACCCGTGGTCTCGAGGTCGAGGTGGCTGCCTGTTCCTCGTTTCCACACTGCGACAGTTCGAGCGCTGTGCCTGTGCTGCACTGCTCATCAAGTGATCCCTTGACAGGGCGGGGTCGATGGTGAAACTATCAAGCGGCACGTCAGCCAGCCCGCCGCAGGCCGGAGCTTGTCTCGCCGCGGCAAACCATACGGGGAGACCCAATGTTCAAGCCATGGATCATGAATGCCGTCACTGCGGCGATCGTCGGCCTGCCTATGCTCGCGGCCGCCGACGAAACCTGCAATTCGCCTTACATGGCCAATCTCATCAAGGGCCAGGAGGACTTCGTCCACGTATGGACGCTGGGCGTCAAGGGCATGGGCGACGGCAACGACAAGCTCGTCACCATCGACGCCAACCCGAAGAGCAAGCGCTACGGTCAGGTCGTCCACAAGCTCGCGGTGCCCGGTCGCGGCGAGGCGCACCACATGGGCTTCACCGACGATCGGCGGTTCCTGTGGGCCGGCCGGCTGGACGACAACAAGATCTTCGTCTTCGACATGGTTAGCCCCGAGAAGCCCAAGCTCGTGAAGACTATCGGCAACCTGGCGACCAAGACCGGCTTCGTTGGCCCGCACACTTTCTATGCCATGCCCGGCCGCATGCTGGTGCAGGCGCTGTCCAACACCAATGACCACGGCGGCACGACCGGCATCGTGCTGTTCAACAACAAGGGCGACATTGTCGAGAGCTACCCCATGCCCGTCGGGGAGCTGGGCGGCGCCAAAGGCGACGGCTACGGCTACGACATCGCCATCAACCCGGCCAAGAACACCATGCTGACCTCCAGCTTTACCGGCTGGAACAACTACATGATGGACTTGGGCAAGCTGGTGAAGGACGGCGAGGCCATGAAGCGCTTCGGCAGCACCATGGTGGCCTGGGACGTGAAGGCCATGCAGCCGCAGAAGGTGTTCAACGTACCCGGCGCGCCGCTGGAGATTCGCTGGTCGCTCAACGAGGGCGACAACTGGGCCGTCACCGCCACCGCGCTCACCAGCAAGATCTGGCTCGTCAAGCAGGATGCGCAGGGCCAATGGCAGGCGAAGGACGTGGCCACCATCGGCGACCCGGCCAAGATTCCGCTGCCGGTGGACATCTCCATCACGGCCGATGGCAAGGGCCTGTGGGTCAACACCTTCATGGACGGCACCACGCGCTACTTCGACATGAGCAACCCCGAGGCGCCCAAGCAGACCTACACCAAGGTCACCGGCAAGCAGGTGAACATGGTGTCGCAAAGCTGGGACGGCAAGCGCGTGTACATCACCTCATCGTTGCTGGCCAACTGGGACAAGAAGGGTGACGACAACGAGCAAGTCCTGCGCGCCTACGACTGGGACGGCAAAGAACTCACCCAGAAGTTCGAGGTCGATTTCAACAAGCTCAAGCTCGGCCGTGCGCACCACATGAAGTTCACCGCGCGGCCGGCCGGCAAGGCCCTGGCCGACATGGCCCCGAAGGTTGGCGATCTGCGCGTCGCGCAGACGCGCTGACGCCTGCGGGCGCGACAACTATGCACGACGCCACTCGGCTGTGGCGCGTGAGGGTGGGTGCGCTGGGTCTGCTGGCCTGGGCAAGCCCGCCGATCGCCTGGGCCGCGAAAGACGCCGACCAGCCGCGCCGGGCCGGGGAGCGCTCGCCGGTGGACGCGTCGCGGCTGCCTGCCCCCGGCAGCTATCGCCTGCCGCGACTGTTCACGGCGCCCGACGGGCAGGTCATCGCCAGCGACGGCAGGAACTATCGCCTGCATGCGTTGCTGGCCGGACGCCTGTCGGTGCTGTCGTTCATGTACACGTACTGCCGCGACCCCGAGGGCTGTCCACTGGCCTGGCGCGCCATGGATACCGTGCACGACGAACTGCTGCGCGATGCGGCGCTGGCGTCCCGCGCGCAACTGCTGAGCCTGAGCTTCGACCCGACCAACGACACGCCGACCCAGATGGCGCTGTATGGCGGCGAACGCGCCAGGGACGAGCGCGTGCGCTGGCGCTTCCTGACCACTGCGTCCGTGTCGCGGCTGCTGCCGCTGCTGTCCGGGTTCGGCCAGGACGTCACCGTGGAGATCGATGCCCAGGGGCGGGCCACCCGCACGCTGAACCACCTGCTCAAGATCTTTCTCGTCGATGCGCAGCGGCAGGTGCGCGAGGTCTATAGCGTGGCCACGCTGGCGCCCGTGGCCATCGTCAACGACCTGCACACGCTGCGCATCGAGGCCGAAGTACGCCCACACGGGCGCAGCTGAGTCGCCATGCGCGGTCTGCGACGCGGAAACTCGATGCGGCGTGCCGCTGCCGCGTGCGCCACGTCGTTGGCGGCGCTGTTCGGCTCGCCGCTGGCCGCATCTGCAACCGAGGTGCCGCTGGGCTTGCCGCCAATGGCCACACCACCCGCTGCGCAGGTGGCGCTGGGGCGAGCGCTCTTCTTCGAGCGACGGCTTTCCATCAACGGCACACTGTCGTGCGCGATGTGCCATGTACCTGAGCAGGCGTTCACGGCCAATGAACTACGCACCTCCGTCGGAATGGAAGGCGTGAGCCTGCGCCGTAATGCCCCCACCTTGCTCAACGTGGCCTTCGTGCAGCGGCTTTTCCACGACGGCCGCGCGGGCAGCCTGGAAGAGCAGGCGGTCATGCCGATGATCCATCCGGACGAAATGGCCAACCCCGACCTGGCTGGCGTGGTGTCGCGCCTGTCGACGTGGCCGGAGTACCGCATGTTGTTCAGCCGCGCCTTCGGCCCTGGGCGGCCCACGGCCCGCGGCATGGCCACGGCGCTGGCCGCCTACCAGCGCAGCCTGCTGGCGGCCGACTCGCCCTTCGATCGCTGGCGCTTCGGCGGCCACCCGGATGCGATCACGCCACGGCAGCAGCGCGGCTTTGAACTGTTCGTGACGCAGGGCTGTTCAACCTGCCACCCGGTGGGCGAACGCGATGCGCTGTTCACTGATCAGCGCTTTCACAACGTGGGCGTGCAGATGCGCAGCGAGGCCAGCCGCCAGCGCGACCTGCGGGTCGAACTGATTCCCGGCGTCGACGCGGTGATGACACGCGACGAGCTGCGGCGCATTGGCGTACCCGACGCCAGCGATCTGGGTCGGCGGGAAGTGACCGGGCATGCCTCGGATGCGCGAGCATTCCGCACGCCCAGCCTGCGCAATGTCGCGCTGACCGCGCCCTACATGCACGACGGTTCGTTCGACACTCTGGAAGAGGTGCTCGACCACTACACGGCCGGCGGCTGGCAGGCAGACCCGCGGCAGGATCAGCGCATACGGCCCTTGCCAATCAGCCGCGACGAGCGAGACGCCATCGTGGCCTTCCTGCGCTCGCTCACTTCGCCACGTTTGCCCGACTGTGCGAATGCGGCCCCCAATCGTCGCGCCTGCGGCCCGACACGGTAGGCGACGCTGTTCCTGCAACACCCGGCACCGCGGCTGGGGCGCCACCGGCACTGATTGTGCTCACGCGTCGAGAAGGCAGAGAGGCACC
>DASQFA010000554.1:0-5295 GCA_035633375.1 Rubrivivax sp. | reverse complement strand
AGGCCGAGGTCAAAACCAAGACCAAGGGCAAGGCCACCGACCGGAAGAAGCAATCCTGAGGCTGCGCTGCGGCGACTGCGGTCACGACAAGCTGGTCGGCTTCAGCTGCAAGCACCGCGGCTTTTGCCCGTCGTGCGGCGCGCGGCGCATGGCGCAGACCGCGGCGCACCTGGTCGACCACGTCATCCCCCATGTGCCGGTGCGCCAGTGGGTGCTGTCACTGCCCATCCCGCTGCGCCTGCTGCTGGCCGCGCAACCCAAGCTGCTGACGCCCGTGCTTCAGGTCGTGCACCGCGTGATCGCTCGCCATCTGCTGGACAGCGCCCAACTCGAGGCCGACGAAAGCCACGGCGGCGCCGTCACGCTGATCCAGCGCTTTGGGTCCGCCGCCAACCTGATGGTGCAGCCACAATACCCTCGTTGTGCAAGTGATTGATTCGTTTAGAACAGGGGCGCCTGTTCGGCCGACGGATCCCTTGTCAGCACCAGCCTGCCGGTGCTCTTCAGGTGCCCGATGATGCCCGCCACCGGTTCGGTGTCCAGGTCCACCCGCTTGATCTCCAGCGGCGCATAGGGCGCGACCTGCTGCACCGGCAGTAAGTTGGCCCGGATCAACCGCATCAGCGTCGTATCGCTGACGCCGGTGTGTTTCTGGGCTTGCGCCAGATTGAGGATCTCGGGATCGATCGCAGCCGGTGCGGCGATGTGGTGCTTGCGCCGCACAGTGGCCACGCGCGCCTGGGTCCAGCGATTGCCTTTGCCGGTGCGCCGGCCGAGCTTGCTCAGCACGCGCGCGATCTCGTCGTCGCCATAGCGCGGGGCCATGCGCTTGATGAGCTCGACGTCTTCGATCGCCGTCTTGTGCACGACGGCGCCCGACATGGGCTTGTTCATGCTGAAGCGGGTGTGGCAGCCGCCGTGCCAGTGAATGACCATGTTGAGCTGCTGCGCCGCGTCGATGTCGACCACGATCTCGTCGATCAGCGTGCGGGCGATGCGCTTCTTCAAGGACATTGGACAGGCGTCGCTGTTCCAGACCTCGGCGAAGTGCCGGCCGAGCTCGCGCAAGGTCAGCTCATCGGCCGGCGTCAGCGCAGCGGCTGCGTCCTTCAGTGCGTCGAGTTCCTTGGCGATGCGTTGCTGCTCTTCGAGCTTGGCATTCCAGCGCTGCTCGAGGACTTCGCACACCAGACGGTTGCCGGGTTCGGCCTGGTCGTATTGGACGAAGGCACGCTCGGCCTCGTAGCGCGCCTGCTGCAGTTGCCGCTCCAGGGCCAAGCGCTTGTCGCTGCCATCTCCTTGCAATCGGGCGATGGCCACCAGGCTGGCTTCGACCGCCTGCGGCCAGATCACGGCCAGGATGTGCTCGCTCAGCCGCCGATCGACGGTGGCACCGCCGAAGCCCAGGCAATACGAGCCTCCGCTTTGGAAGTCACCCAGGCACAGGTAGCGCGATGCGGTGCCGTGCCTGCCCCAATAGCGGATGTGCAGCTTGCGCCCACAGCGGCCACAGCGCAGCAAGCCCGTCAGCAGCCCATGGCCGCTGCGCACCGCCAGAGTCGCATCGTCCTGCACGAAGTTGCCGCCGTTGCTGCGCATCGTCTGTCGGTGTCGTTGGTAGGCGTCCCAGTCAATGTACGCCTCATGGTGGTCGGTGATGAAGACACTGGTGTTCTCGGGTTCTTGAACGCTGCGTTGGCGCCTGATCGTCTGGCCGTCCCGGACACTGACCTTGACCGGCCGGCGGCCGTAGACGTAGGCACCGGCGTACAGCGGGTTGCTCAGCACATCTTTGATGAAGCTCATCGTCGGCAGTTGCCAGCGCATCTCGAAGCGGCCACGCACGGGCTTGTTCACCGGCAGCTCGATGCGCTCGTCGTGGAACCAGCGATGCGTCTGGCGGATGCTGCCCAGCACATCGAAGCGGCTGAACACCATCGCCATGGCCTGCTGCACGCGCAGGTTGGGGTCCTTGACAATGCGCTGGTCGGCATCCATCACGTAGCCCGGTGCCAGGGCGCGCCCAAGTTCACCACGCCGGGCCTTGGCCTCGCGGCACTGCTGCATGCGCAGCTTCAGCGTGCCGAGCTCCAGCACGCTCAAGGTGCCCTTGATGCCCAGCAGCAGTTGATCGTCCAGCCGGTTCAGGTCGTAGATGTTCTCGGCGTCACCGATCAGCGTGTCGAGCACGCGGCACAGCTCCATCAGGTGGCACCAGTCCTTGTCGGTGCGTGACAGGCGCGAAGGCTCCCGGCTGAGCACGATGCCCACCTCGCCCAGGGCGACGCTGGCCAGCAGTTGCTTGAAGCCTTCACGCGCCTGAGCGCCGCTGGCAGCACTCATTCCGAGGTCGACGTCGATGACCTCGACCTGTACGAAGCCGTAGGCCTTCGCGGTGTCCTTCAACGCGTACTGCAGCCGCGTGCTCTCCACGTGGGTTCTGACCTGCGCGATCGATGATTGCCGCAGGTAGACGACCGCCTTGCGCGCCAGGTGTCTGGCCGTGATCTTCGAGGCCGAGTCAGTGCTCTTCATGATCCACCTCCTGTGCGCTGAGCCACACGGCGACGATGGCCTGGGCCATCAGGTCGATCAGTGTGGGCTTGCACTCGGGCGGAATCGTCACCGGCGCTGCCGGCACCTCCTCGTCGAGATCGAGGCAGATCTGTTGGGGCATCGGCATCGCGCGGCTCCGGACTCGTTGCGAGAGCCACAGAATGCGCCTCGCGTAGTGCGGCCAGTGCGCGCCATGTGGGCAGGCTCAGTTCGACCTGCTCGCGCAACTCGATCCGTGCAGCGCAGGGCTCGAGCATCCACAGCGGGATCTTCAACGCGGAGCCATCGGGCGCGCGCACCGTCACCGATAGATGGGCCTGGCGCGGCCAGGTCAGCACCTCGAGCGTCTGCCGCCTCAGCGGATGGAACGGGTAGTAAACCGTCACCGTCGACGGCAAGGTAGTCTGGGCGGTTCTTCCTCAACATTCACCTGCATTGCCTGATGCTGGACGGCGTCTACCGGCGCGGTGGGTGCTGACGCTGCAAGGCGCTTTGCCCAGAGAGAAGGAATTCAAGCAGACGCTGTGCGCCGACGTCGACGGCTTCAGTCTTCACGCTGCCGTGCGCTGCGGGGCTGACGACCGCCACGCGCTGGAGCAACTGTGCCGCTACATCACCCGCCCCGCCCTGGCCAACGAACGCGTACAGACCAACGCCGCCGGACAGGTGGTGCTCAAGCTCAATACAGCCTGGTGCGACGGCACCACCCACTTGGTGATGTCGCCGCTGGAATTCATGCAGCGGCTGGCAGCCCTGGTGCCAAGGCCCATGCTGCACGTGATCCGCTTCCATGGTGTGCAGGCACCCGTGGGTGCCTGCTTCTTTTGGGGGGCCGTTCCGGTGATCGGCTTGTGATTGCTTCCGGCGCAGCGTCGACCAGATGAGTTACCAGGAAGCTGCCGGTCACCACCGTCTGCTCCTGGCCGACAGGCGGCGGTCGGCTCTCGCGAATGCTCGCTCCAAACCGGCCGTTCAGATCTGGACTTGAATGTCAGCAAAGTGGCGTTGAACTCGCCCACCGGAGCACCCGCCGTCGGCCACAACCGGTCGTACAGGCAGCCGAAAGATCGCATCGCCACCGACCGGTTTACGAGGTACTGCGGACATAGGCCGTCGTCCGTTCGCGGTGTCGAAATCCCGAAAGCAGCCGCTCGATGCTTTTCGATGCCAAATACCCGACGACCGTCCGCTGCTCACGACGTCGAATGGGCACTGCCGACCCAAAGAAGTCACCGTCAACGTCCGCCTTGCGCTTATGGCACCGTGCCTTTCACAACCCACGCCGTCGCGGCGTACGAACGTAGCCCGTCAGCCTCGCCATCCACGTACGCCAGCCGCACCGCCTCGCGCAAGCGCTCTGCGCCTTCCAAGCCAAGGCCACCGACATACTCGGCGATGGGACCTTCCTTGCCTCCAATGGGCGTCCAGAAGTCGACAAACGACCCGAACTCCATCCGAATCGTTACCGATTCCTGTACGACGTTGCTCAACCCGGCGTCGGACCAGACGCGCGCCAGTTCACCCGGGCGGCTCAGCGGTCGCGTGTACGCCGCCGCTCTCGCGCGACGCCCTGCCTCGTCCAGCATGGCGGCCGCGTCGAGTACCAGACGCAGTGCGACGAAGCCGCCTCGCGTATCCCACGTCGCAGCCGCGACCGTGCCGCCGCTTCGCGCTACTCGGCGCATCTCGTGGGCGGCAAGCTCGGGACGCGGCACGAACTGCAGTGCGAGCATGGCCAGGGCGTGGTCGAAGTGCTCGGCTGGGTACGGCAGCACGCGGGCATCGCCGATCTGGAACGTCAGGCGAGCGTCGTCGCTGCGACGCCTTGCGTACTCGACATAGGCCGCGGACATGTCGATTCCGTGGACCTCGACAAGTTCGGCATCCTGCTGCGCCAGGATCAAGGCCAGGTTGCCGGTCCCGCACCCCACGTCGAGCACACGCCGCGCCTTGCCGATGCCGGCGAAATCGACGAAGGGCGGCGCGAGTCGCCGGCTCCATCGGCCCATCTGCAGTTCGTAGCCGTCGCCATCCGCGGTGGCGAAAGTCGAGGCGCTAGACATCGAGTGCTTTTCGTGCTCGCACGGACGCAGCTTGCATCGGCCCCAACCCTGGCCAGCGCACACTATTGCGCCTTCAGTCCGATGGCCTTCACCAGCGCAGCGTTGGTGTCGATCTCCTTTCGCATTAGCGCGTCGAACTCAGCTGGCGTCATGTCCAGTGGATCGACGCCAAGCCCTGCGAGCCTTTCACGGACCTTGGGCTGCTGCAGCGCTTTGGCTGTCTCGCGGTGCAACTTCTCGACGATTGATCGCGGCGTCTTCACCGGAACGAATATTCCGAACCACATCGGGTATTCCGCATCGGTAAAGCCGGCCTGACGAAGCGTCGGCACGTCGGGCAACGAGGGGGATCGCGCCTCGCCGTTCACGGCAAGCGCCACGAGTTTGCCTGAGCGGATTTGCGGCAACGCGGCGCCGAGCGCGATGAACGCGAAGTCGATCCGTCCTGCGATCACTTCAGTCATTGCTTCGGCACCGCCCTTGTACGGCACGTGCGTCGCCGCCACACCGGCACTCAAGCGGAATCGTTCCGCGCTGAGGTGCGAGGCGGAGCCCACGCCGGGCGACGAGAAGTTGAACGCGCCCGACATGGCCTTCGCCGCTGCGGCGAGGTCGGCTGCGGTGCGGAAGCCGCGCTCCGGCGGAGCCACCAGCACGAAGGGCGTGAGGCCAAGCG
>DASQFA010000553.1:0-4238 GCA_035633375.1 Rubrivivax sp. | reverse complement strand
GTCGGCGGCGGTGCCGGCGTAGAAGTACTCGGCCTGCGTCAGCACGGCGATGTTCTTCAGCGTCGCCTCGTCCAGGCGCACGCGCATGCTCCAGCCCTCGAAGCCGATGGTCTCGCCAGCCACCGTGCCGATGCCCACGGTATAGACCTTGACGCCCCGGTCGGCAGCCATCTTCGCGGCGTCGATCGGGTCCGGCCCGGTGGTGCGCGCGCCATCGGTGAGCATGATGATGGCCGCCGAGGTGTAGGAGCCTGGCGCCACCGGCGTGAACTCCTTCTTGTCCTTCTTCTCGCCCAGCGGCTCCGGCATGTTGCGCTGGCCGGTGGCCTGTTCGATCTCGATGCCTGCATCGGGGAACAGCGTGGCCAGCGACAGGATGATGCCGCTGCCCGTGGCGGTGGCGCGCTGCAACTGGAAGCGGTCGATCGCGGCGATGATGTCCTCGCGGCTGTTGGTCGGTGCCTGCGCCACCGCCGCCGTGCCGGCAAAGGAGACGATGCCCACGCGCACCTCGCGCGGCAGCTCGTTGACGAAGGCCTTGGCCGCCTCCTGCGCCGCGACGATGCGGCTGGGCAGCACGTCGGCCGCGCGCATGCTGCCCGACACGTCCATGGCCAGGATGATGGTGCGCTGCGCCAGCGGCAGGGTGATCACCGCCAGCGGCCGCGCCATCGCCACCAGCAGCGTGCCGATGGCCAGCAGCAGCAGTGCCGGCGGCACATGCCGGCGCCAGCCCGGGCCCTTGCCCAGCGCGGCCTTGGCCACGGCCACGCTGGCCAGGCGCACGGGGCTGCGGCGGCGCTTGCGCAGCAGCCACAGGTACAGCAGCACCAGCAAGGGCAGCAGCAGCAGCGTCCACAACGCGGTGGGCCAGATGAAGGTCATGACTGGGCCTCGGCGGGTTAGGCAGCCGCGCTGCGCAGGTGCGAGGGCCAGCGGCCGCCCACCTTCAGGCGGCTGCGCTGGCGGCGCAGCGCGGCAAAGCGCAACATCGATTCGAGCAGGTCGTCGTCGGTGGAAAGCTCGAGCGTGTCGGCGCCGGCGCGCGCCAGCCCGTCACGCAGCGCCGCCTCGCGTGCTTCGGCCTCGGCCGCATAGCGCTTGCGGAAGGCCGGGTCGGAGGTGTCGATGAACAGCTGTTCGCCGGTTTCGGCGTCTTCCACCGTCACCAGACCGAGTTCAGGCAAGGCCATCTCGAGCGCATCGTACAGGCGCACCGCCACCACCTCGTGGCGCTGCGCCAGGCGCGCCAGCGCGTCTTCCCAGCCGGGCTGGCTGATGAAATCGGACACCACCAGCACCACCGAGCGCCGCTTGATGGTGCCGGCGGCGGCGTTCAGCAGCACGGCCAGCGAAGTGCCATCGCCAGCGGCCTTGGCTTGCGGCCGTGTGCGCATGCACCGCATCAGGTTCAGAACATGCAGGCGTGACAGGCGCGGTGGCAACACCGTATCCACCCGGTCGCCGTAGAGCATGGCGCCGACGCGGTTGCCATGGCGCGTGAGTACGCGCGCCAGCAAGGCCACGAACCCGGTCGACACGGCCAGCTTGGTGACTTCGGAAGAGCCGAAGTCGATGCTGCCCGAAAGATCAAGCAGGAACCAGGCGGTCATCTCGCGGTCTTCGGTGAACTGGCGCACATAGGGTGTCTGCAGACGCGCGGTGACGTTCCAGTCGATGTGCCGCACATCGTCGTGGAACTGGTACTCGCGCAGGTCGGCCAGGTCCATGCCGGCGCCGCGCAACAGGGTGCGGTAGTCGCCCTGCAACACTCCGTCTAGCCGGCGCAGCACGCTCCACTCTAGCTGCCGCAGCAGCCGTTCCTCGACGCCCGCGGCGGGTGCCCCGGCTTCAGGCGTGGAGGGCGTTGCCGTTGTCATGGGCATGGGCATGGGCATGGGCATGGGCCAGGGGCTTGTCGGGCACGCCGATCTTCTGCATCACGCGCTGCACGATCTGGTCGGCCGTGAGGTTGTCGGCCAGCGCCTCGTAGGACAGCACCAGGCGGTGGCGCAGCACGTCGGGCACCAGGTCGGTCATGTCCTCGGGCAGCGCGTAGCTGCGACCGCGCATCAGGGCCAGCGCGCGCGCGCCCTCGACCAGGCCGATGGTGGCGCGCGGGCTGGCGCCGAAGGTCAGGTACTTGGACAGATCCGCCAACTCGTAGCGCTCGGGTTGGCGCGTCGCGCTGACCAGCCTGACGGCATACTGGATCAGCGACGGATCGATATACACCGCGCGGCACTGTTTCTGCAGCGCCTGCAGCGCCTGCGTGTCGGCCACGGCCTGCACCTGCACGGCCGCACCGGTGACGCGCTGAGCAATCACGAACTCTTCTTCCTCGCTGGGGTAGTCGACCAGCACCTTCATCATGAAGCGGTCGACCTGCGCCTCGGGCAGCGGATAGGTGCCCTCGGTCTCGATCGGGTTCTGCGTGGCCATGACGACGAAGGGCTCGGGCACGAAGTGCGTCTCCCCGGCGATCGTCACCTGGCGCTCCTGCATCACCTCGAGCAAGGCACTTTGCACCTTGGCCGGGGCGCGGTTGATCTCGTCGGCGAGCAGCAGGTTGGCGAACACCGGGCCCAAGGAGGTGCCGAAATCGCCGGTCTTCTGGTTGTAGATGCGCGTGCCCACCAGATCGGCCGGCACCAGGTCGGGCGTGAACTGGATGCGCTTGAAGCTACCGCGCATGGTACGTGCCAGAGTCTTCACGGTCAGCGTCTTGGCCAGGCCCGGAACGCCTTCGACCAGCAGATGGCCCTGCGCCAACATGGCGATGAAGACGCGTTCGAGAAAGCGGTCCTGGCCGACGACCACGCGCTTGACCTCGTAGAGCATGCGCTCCATCAGGTTCGCCGTCAGTTCGGGGTTGTTCGGGCTGCTTTGCATTGGGGTTCCTATGGGGCAGGATCAGAACGGAGCCAAGCCGGCCGCCCCGGCGGCACTTTCGATGGGTACGGCGAAGCCGATGCCGACGAAGGTGCGCTGTTCATTCGGGTTGAGGATGGCGGTGACGATGCCCACCACGAAACCGTCCATCGTGACCAGCGGCCCGCCCGAGTTGCCCGGGTTGGCCGCGGCGTCGAACTGGATCAGGTTCTTCAGCGCGTTCTGCCCATCGGGTGCGCGGAACTCGCGGTCCAGGCCCGACACCACACCGGCACTTACCGACGGGCCGATGCCGAAGGGGTGGCCGACGGCGATGACGTGGTCGCCGGGGGCCAGGTCGCCGGTGGAGCGCATCGTGGCCGGCTCCAGGTCATCGGGCAGGCTGCTGGCCTTGAGCACGGCCAGATCGTTCTCGGGCTGCGCGCCGACCACGGTGGCATCGGATTCATGGCCGTTGGCAAAGGTCACACGCACGCGCTTGGTGCCCCACACCACATGCAGGTTGGTGAGAATCGTGCCATCGTCCTTGATGACCACGCCAGTGCCCAGGCTGCGGTCCATGGCACGCTTGTCGGGCCGCTCGCTCGCGTCGTCTTCTTCGTCCATCAGGCCGACCACGCGCACCACCGAACGCGCGACCGTTTCGTAGGCCTTGGTGGCGGGCGAGGGCAACGGGTCCTTCTCGAGCGAATGGCGCACCGCCGCATCGATCTGCGCCTGGGTGATGACACGCGGGCTTTGCTGCTGGCTGCTCAGCGCCAGCATCATGGCAATGGCCAGCGATGCGCCGAGGCCGCCCCAGACCAGCGCGGCATGCCGCTGCGCAAAGCCGCGCCAGCCCCTGGCAGCGGGTGCTGCAGCCGCGGTTGGCGCGAGCGCTGCCCCCTGCGCGCGCGGCGTCGACTTCGACACAACCGGTGCAGCCGGAGCTTCCGGCGCAGCCGCACTCATGCCGGCGCGACGCGAGGGACTGTAAAGCGGCGCTTTGCGGATCGGCATGCTCGTGGGACTCTGCGGCTGCTATGTTCGTTGCTCGAGATTACGTTATCACGTTGCGCTGCGCAGTGCATCCCCGCGTCTTCATAACCGGGTTTGCGTGCCGGGTGGCCCAGGTGCGGAATTCCATCGCCGCGCGCCGCAAGCCGTGGCCGATCGCCTCAGTGCGCGCTATCCCGTTTGCTGGAACTCTCCCGCACGGGTAGCCAGGCGGCCTGGCACTGCGGCCACGGCGCGCGCGGTGCATCATGCAGGCATGCACCGCTGGATCGACAGCCACTGCCACCTCGACGCCAGCGAGTTCGATGCCGATCGCGCCGCCGTGGTCGAGCGTGCGCGCGCCGCGGGCG
>DASQFA010000552.1:0-2183 GCA_035633375.1 Rubrivivax sp. | reverse complement strand
TCAACTCCGGGGTCAGAAGCACCGACGCGATGGTGGCTCGCTTTCTATAATTCACCACCTTGTAACAAAATCGAGTCGCGCTTCGATTTCCAGGCGACGCGTTGGGTACGAACATCGACATGAATCGTCTAGCTGCCATATTGCCGCCCAGCAACGTATTGGTCGATGTCGACGCCACAAGCAAAAAGCGTGTCTTCGAGCAGGCCGGCCTGCTGTTCGAGAACCAGCACTCGATAGCCCGCGGTACCGTCACCGACAACCTGTTTGCGCGGGAGCGCCTGGGCTCCACCGGCCTGGGGCACGGCGTCGCCATCCCGCATGGCCGCATCAAGGGTTTGAAGAACCCGCTGGCCGCGGTGCTGCGCACGCAGCAGCCGATCGGTTTCGACTCTCCCGACGACGAGCCGGTAAAACTTCTGATCTTCCTGTTGGTACCCGAGGCCGCCACCCAACGGCACCTGGAGATCCTTTCGGAAATCGCAGAGATGCTGTCCGATCGCGAACTGCGCGAACGCCTGGTGAGCGAGCCCGACGCCGCCGCGGTGCACAAGCTCATTGCCGATTGGCAAGCACAGAAATCGGCCGCCTGAGAGTGCCTGCGAACCTGTCGCTTCGCGCTCGCCGTTGCCAGCGAGCGACGTCAACTGGGCAGTGGTGCTTCGCTGACCATGGGCCCCATCACCCGGCCACAACCCCGGCCCTGTTGCGCCGCCGCGCATGAAGCCCACGACCATCAGCGCCGAGGCATTGTTCGAGGCGCATCGCCTGGCCATGCACTGGGAGTGGATCGCCGGGCACGCCCATCCGGAGCGTCATTTCGACGACAACGCGGTGCGCGATGCCCGCTCCGCGGCCGATCTGGTGGGCTACCTGAACTACATTCATCCGTATCGGGTGCAAATCGTCGGACGGCGCGAGGTGGCCTATCTGCTGGCCTCGGCACCGGATGACATGGAGCGGCGCATTTCACGCATCGTCACGCTCGAGCCGCCCGTGCTGATCGTGGCCGACGGGCAGACGCCGCCCGAACGCCTGGTGGCGATGTGCGACCGCGCCGAGATCCCGCTGTTCAAGACCGCCGAATCGGCCGGGCACGTCATCGACGTCGTGCGCACGCACCTGGCACAGCTTTTCGCCGAGCGCACCACGCGCCACGGCGTGTTCATGGACATCCTCGGCCTGGGCGTGCTGATCACCGGCGAATCAGGCCTGGGCAAGAGCGAGCTCGGTCTGGAATTGATCTCGCGTGGCCACGGCCTGGTGGCCGACGATGCGGTGGACCTGTACCGTGTGTCGCAGACCTCGCTCGAGGGCCGCTGCCCCGAGTTGCTGCTGAACCTTCTCGAAGTGCGCGGCATCGGTCTGCTCGACATCAAGGCCATCTTTGGCGAGACCGCGGTGCGCCGCAAGATGCGGCTGAACCTGATCGTGCACCTGGTGCGCAAGGAAACCATGGAGCGCGAGTTCGAACGCCTGCCCTACGAGCCGCTGTACGAGGATATCCTGAACTTGCCGGTGCGCAAGGTGGTGATCGCGGTGGATGCCGGGCGCAACCTGGCGGTGCTGGTGGAAGCCGCAGTGCGCAACACGGTGTTGCAACTGCGCGGCATCGATACCTATCAGGAGTTCATCAAGCGCCACCAGAGCGCCATGGACGATCAGTGACTGGACGGGGGGCGGCCCTTTGGCGCCGCGGAAAGTCGCGTCGGTGGCGGACCGGAATGCGGATCCGCCCGCATGCTGAAGCGGTCGGGCGACCCTCGAATCCGAGCGCGCCACCATGACGGCCGTGTTGCCCGTTCATCGAACGGGCAACACGCCCTAGCTGCGCCGGTAGATGCGCTCGGCGTACTCGCGCACCATGCGCGTGGCCGAGAAGCGCGGGCCGTTGGTCATCAGGCTGCGACGCATCATGTCCACCCAGCGCCGTGGCACGCCATCCGGCCCGCGCTCGTGGAACATCGGCACCACCTGCTGCTCCAGCAGGTCGAACAGCGTGTTCGCGTCACGCCAATCCTGCGCGCCATGGTCGGCCTGCTCGCTGCCGTCGATGGCCCAGCCGTTGTGGCCGTCGTAGGCCTCGGCCCACCAGCCGTCCAGCACCGAAAGCTGCAGTCCACCGCCGAGCACCGACTTCATGCCGCTGGTGCCGCTGGCTTCCAGCGGCGGGCGTGGCACGTTCA
>DASQFA010000551.1:0-1873 GCA_035633375.1 Rubrivivax sp. | reverse complement strand
CTGCTGGCCTATGCCAGCCTGGCCACGAGCATGGCCGTGGTCGGCTGTTACGTGGGCCTGTCCAAGCTGCTGGTGGCCGCGCTGCCGATCTTCCTGCTGGCCTGGCTGCGCTTCGGCATCGCCGCCGTGGCCATGGCCCATTGGGTGCGGCGCCGGCCCGGCGACGCAGCGCTGTCGGCACACGACCGCAAGCTGCTGTTCTGGGAAAGCTTTCTAGGCAACTTCCTGTTCTCTATCTGCATGCTCTTCGGCGTGGCACTCACCTCGGCCGTGGCTGCCGGGGTGGTCATGGCCGCCATTCCCGCGGCGGTGGCGCTGCTGTCGCGCATCTTCCTGGGTGAGCACATCCGCGCCCGGGTATGGGCGGCGATTGCCCTGGCCGGCGCCGGCATCGCGCTGCTGGCGTTGCAGAAGAACCAGTCCGGCCAGCCGGACGGCGCCGCCACCCACTGGGGCTACCTGCTGCTGCTGGGCGCGGTGTTGTGCGAGGCGAGCTATGTGGTCATCGGCAAGCGCCTGACCGGCAACCTGTCGCCGCGCCGCATCAGCGCGCTCATCAACCTGTGGGGCCTGGTGCTGGTCACGCCCTTCGGCCTGTGGCAGGCCTGGCGCTTCGACTTCGCGGCGGTGCCGGCCTCGGTCTGGGCTTTGCTGTTGTTCTATTCGATCGCCGCCAGCATGGTCACGGTATGGCTGTGGATGCAGGGGCTGCGCCACGTGCCGGCACCGCAGGCGGGTGTGTTCACGGTGATGCTGCCCATCAGTGCGGCACTGGTGGGCGTACTCTTCCTGGGTGAGGCCTTCGGATCGATGCACCTGGTGGCCTTTGCACTGGCGCTGGCCGGCCTGCTGCTGGCCACCTGGCCCAGTCACGGCGTCAGGCGCGGCATCAAGCGCGACGCGAGCGCCCGTAGCCTGTGAATTGCTCCAGCACCTCGGCCATCTGCGGCGCACTCAGCAACGCCGGCTCGGCCACCGCCAACGCCTTGAGGTAGGTCTCGCACAAAGCCTCGATCTCGATTGCAATCTTCATCGCCTGCGCCAGCGTGGCCCCGGCCGCGACCAGGCCGTGGTGTGCCATCAAGCAGGCATCCCGGTCGCGCAATGCCAGCGCGACGGCCGACGACAGCGCCTGGCTGCCGAAGGCGTGGTACGGCGTGCAAGGCACCGAATCACCCCCCGCCACCGCCACCATGTAGTGAAACGCGGGCAGTGGGCGCTCCAGGCAGGCCAGTGCCGTGGCATTGACCGAATGGGTGTGCACGACGGCGTGCACGTCGGGGCGCTGCACATGGATTGCCTGGTGGAAATGCCACTCGGACGACGGTTCCCAGGCACCCTGCACGGTGCCGTCTTCACCCACCCAGACCATGTCCTCGGCCCGCAGGTCATGGGCGCCCATGCCGGTGGGCGTGATGAGCATACCGGCGCGCCCCTGCCGTGCGCAGCGCAGGCTGAGGTTGCCGGTGCTGCCGCGGTTCAGGCCGAGTGCGTCCAGGCGCTGGATGGCCTGCACCGCCTGGGCGCACGACAACGATTCTTCGGCCTGCGCCTTCATGGGCTTGGCATTCCCAGACCCTGCAGCGCCTCGCGCCGCGCTGCCACCACGCCGTACTCGGTGATCAACCCGCTGACCAGGCGCGCCGGCGTGACATCGAAGGCCGGGTTGGCTGCTGCACACCCATCGGGCGCCAGCTGCACTTCGAGCCATTCACCGCTGGCCGCACGCCCGCTGATGTGCGTGACTTCGCGCGCGCTGCGTTCTTCGATCGGGATCTGCTGCAGCCCGTCGTGCACGGACCGGTCCAGCGTGGACAGGGGCATCGCCGCATAGAACGGCACGCCGTTGTCCTGCGCCGCCAGCGCTTTCAGG
>DASQFA010000550.1:0-3172 GCA_035633375.1 Rubrivivax sp. | reverse complement strand
GCCGCTGGTGCGCGCGCGCTCGAAGTCGATCGCCGATTTCTGCATCAGGCAGCGGCTGCCGGCGGTTTCGCCCTTCATCGAGTTCGCGAAGGCGGGCGGCTTGATGTCCTACGGCCCAAACGTGCAGGACTTCTACTTGCGCGCGGCCGTCTTCGTCGACAAGGTGCTGAGGGGATCGCGCGCCGGCGATTTGCCGCTGAGCATGCCAAGCAAGTTCCAGTTGACGATCAACCAGCGCGCCGCCGACCAGTTGGGCCTGGTGCTGCCGCCTGCGCTGCTCGCCACGGCGAGCGACGTCGTCCGCTGAGACTGTTGTCTGCCCACAGGCTGAGAATGAAGCGAAGGTTGCTCTGCGCCACGCTGATTGGGTGGGCCGCCGCGCCGCGGGCGGGATGGGCACAACCCGCGCCGCGCACGCATCGCCGTGCTGGGCGGCAGTGTCGGCATGGCCGACCCCGCCACGATGCGAGGCATGGTCGAGCCCTTGCGCAAGGCCCTGCGCGAACTGGGCTGGGTCGAAGGCCGCAACCTCGACATCGAATGGCGCTTTGCCGAGGGCAGGCCGGAGCGCCTGCCGGCGCTGCTGGCCGAAGCGCTGGCCTCGGCGCCCGATATGCTGGTCGCCATCGGCCCGCGTCCTGCTGTGCTGGCCAAGGACGCGACACGCACGCTGCCGATCGTGGCGGTGCCGGTCGACGACCCGGTGCAGATGGGGCTGGCCGACAGCTACGCGCGCCCGGGGCGCAACATCACCGGCCAGTCCGGCGCTTACCACGGCATCCTGTCGCGGCGGCTGCAGTTGCTGAAGGACCTGGTGCCGGGCCGCGCGCCGCGTCGGCATCCTGATGAACCCCTACACGCTGTCGCGCGCCACCCTCGAGCAGGGCGTGGACGAAGTACGGCGCCAGGCCGGCCTGGAGATCGTGGTGTTCGAGGCGCGCGGGCCCGAGGACTTCGACGCCACGCTGGCAGCCATGGCGCGCGACCGGCTCGACGGCGTGTTGATCCTGGCCGACGCCACCTTCTACCTGCACCGCATGCGCCTGGGCGAATGGTGCGCGACGCAGCGGCTGCCTTCGATCTGGGGCGGCAGCGGGTATCTTGAGGGCGGCGGCCTGGCCTCATTCCAGGGCGACTTCGGCGAGCTGTTCCGCCGCTCGGCGACCCAGGTCGACAAGATCCTGAGGGGCACGCCGCCGGGCGAGATCCCCTGGGAGCAATCGACCAAGTTCGAATTGGTGCTCAACCTGAAGGCCGCTCGGGCGCTTGGATTGAAGGTGCCGCAAAGCGTGTTGGTGAGTGCCGACGAGGTGATCGAGTGAAGGCTCGGTGCGGTTTCATCTGCGCGGGTGGGGCAGTGGCCATCGGCAGTTGGTTGCCGTTGCGGGCGCAGGGCCCGGCCAAGGTGGCGCGCATCGCTTGGCTCTCGCCAGGGCAAGGGGCGCCGGGAGGCGGCCGGCACCCGTGGGAGATGCTGACGGTCGACCGGCTGCGCGAGTTGGGCTGGGCCGAAGGGCGCAACCTCGTCGTCGGCCGATGCGGCGCTGATGTTTTCCGATCCGCTGTTCTTTCTAAACCGGCGGCCATCGAGCGGGCCGGATTCAATGAGGTGCGTGTGGCACCGCAACAGGGGCGGCATGCCGACGATGTGAAGGACGGTCCCCGCCTCGCAGCTCGGGCCTGGAGCGCCGCCCATGGCAGGCGCAAAGGAGCAACGGATGATGCCCATGACCGTGACCGGGCCTCGCCGCAGCGCGCGCCTGACACCCGCGCTCGTCGAGTTCATCGCGCGCAAGGTCGAAGACGGCGGCCCGGCGCCGGGCGTGGTGGTCCATGACGACGACGACTACGAGGCCTCGCTGCAGGCCACCCTGAGCGCGGGCGCGTGGCAAGGCCAGGATGTCTGGGTGTTTGCCTACGGCTCATTGCTCTGGAACCCGGCCTTCGAAGCGGCCGAGCAAGTGGCCGCCGTGCTGCCGGGCTGGCATCGTGCGTTCTGCATCCGGCTGACGCGCTTTCGCGGCACGCCGCAACAGCCGGGACTGATGATGTCGCTGGTGCCGGGCGGCAGTTGCCGGGGTGCGCTGGTTCGCATCGCCGGCGACCAGGTGCTGGACAGCCTGCGCAAGCTGTGGCGCCGCGAGATGACCGTCAAGCCGCCGAACACGCCGCCGCGCTGGATGATGGCCAGGGCCGGGCAGGGCGCCGTGAGCGCGCATGGCCTCTCCAAAGCGCTCACACCGCAGCGCGACCAGCGCACAGGTTACCCAATCAGTGCGATCGTCTTCGCCGCCGACCGCAGCGGCCCGAACTTCGTCAGCGGCCTGAGCGGCGAGCAGATCGCGGCCGTGCTGTGCCGCGCCGTCGGCCATTGGGGATCGGGCGCCGAATACCTGATGCAGACGGTGGATCAGCTGGAACGCCTGGGCATCCGCGACGCCAATCTCTGGCGCTTGCAGCGGTTGGCTGCACAGCAGCACATCGCGCTCAAGGCTGCTGCAGCATAGCCGCTGCGGTCGACCTAGCCGAAGCGTGGTGCCGGCTGCCAGGGGCTGACCTTCGACCCCGCCTGGATGCGCGCCGAAGATGGGCGAACCCTGCGACGGATATCGGCGCAGAATGCCTGCAGTCGGACGAGTTCCGATGCGCGCAGACCGGTGCCGGAGCCCGCGATACGGGTCGCATGGATCTGAAGATCGATCGATGGAAGGCCAGTGCGCACGAGCGCGGGCAGTGCAGGCCATGCCGTCCAGGTGCGCTACCGACGCAACGCCGCCCGGTGCTGTGATTTGGCATGCGCATTGCGCTTGTTTCCGGCCCAACTACCAATGCCGTGGAAGCACTACGCAACGGCAGCGTGGATGTGTGGGCCGCGAACCCCGTCACCCTGCAGCTGATCGAGCAGGCGCTTGGGGCGCCGCAGGTCGCACACGCATCGGAGCAGACGATGATGCCAAGCGCGGCGGCAGCCTATCGCCGCCCAGTTCAGCGCAACGGTTGCCGCCAGCGCACGCCCTTGAAACGGCTGAAGTCGCTATCGGTGGTGACCCATTCACAGCCGGCCTCGATGGCCACGGCGGCCAGGTAGGCATCGGGTACGAGATTGCCCTTGGCGCCGCCCTCGACACACAGCTCGCGAAAGATCGCCCAATGCCTGCGCCCCCGCGCAACC
>DASQFA010000549.1:0-3156 GCA_035633375.1 Rubrivivax sp. | reverse complement strand
TCCAGGAGTGGGGGCTGATTCATGGCGGCGCGCAAATTTCCTTCACCGCAGAGGGGCGGAGGACGCAGAGTTGACGCAGAGGGATTGCAACGAATCCAAAGCATTTCTCGCACTTCTCTGCGCGCCCTCTGCGTCCTCCGTTCCTCTGCGGTGAATGCATTGAGTGTTCATGTGCGGCGTCTGGGATCGAAGATGTCGCGCAGCGCGTCACCCAGCAGGTTGAAGGTGAACACCGCCAGCATCAGCATGGCGCCGGGAAAGAAACTCACCCACCATTCGCCGCTGACGATGAACTGCGCGCCTTCGGCGACGAGGATGCCCCACTCCGGCTCGGGCGGGCGCACGCCCAGGCCGATGAAGCTAAGCCCCGCGGCGTTGAGGATGGCCCAGCCCATGTTCAGGCTGACCTGCACCATCGCCGGCGGCAGCGCGTTCGGGAACAGGTGCATGGCCAGGATGCGCGCGTCGCTGTTGCCCGACAGGCGCGCCGCCTCGACCCAGCCGGCGCCGCGGCGCACGTTGGCCTCGGCACGCGCCACGCGCACATAGAACGGCAGGTTGATGACGGCGGTGGCCAGGATGATGTTGCCCACCGTGTTGCCCAGGGCGGCGACGATGCCCATGGCCAGCACGAACAGCGGGAAGGCCATGATGGTGTCGGCGCCGCGCGAGACGATGCGGTCCCACCAGCCGCCGAAGAACCCGGCCGCCAGCCCCAGCGGCATGCCGATGACGAAGGACAGCAGCACCGCGCTGAAGGCGATGCCCAGGTCGAGCCGGGTCGCCACCACGGTGCGCGAGAAGATGTCGCGGCCGAGCGCGTCGGTGCCGAACCAGTGCGTGCCGGACGGCGGCTGCAGCGCCACGCTGGAGTTGCTGGCCAGCGGGTCGAAGGGCACCAGCCAGGGGCCGAACAAGGCCATCATGATGAAGGCCACGAACATGCCGGCGGCCAGCAGCGTGACCGGGTTCTCCGACAGCACATGGCGCAGGTGGCCTGCCATGCCCGTGCCCGCTTGCGTGGCCACAGCCATGTCAGTTGCTCCACCGCGCTTCGCGCGACCCGCGACGCATGAAACGCTTGCGACCGATCGGACCGGATGCGCCTGGCCAGTTTTCGCGTCGCTGCGAGGGCATTGGTCGCCGACCCAAGATGCCGCTGCGGCAGGGCGCTGGCGTCGCCCGCGTTCTGTCGGCCCAGCTCGCGGGGCATCGCGGCGGCGCATGCCCGGCAGTGGCTTGATCACCAGCCAGGCACTCCCGCGACAAGCGTGCCGCGAATGGGGCCTGCGCCCGCGAGCGCCACCAGCGCCCTGCAATCCACGCGGTTAGCGCACCAACCCGAATGCACGTTTGGCGGCGGGGCGAACTGACCCCGTCGCTTCGACGATGAAAGGGCAGGCGGCTCGGGCAGGCGGGCGTAGGCCCCATTCGCGGCACGCTTGCCGAGCCTGTGCCTGGCGGGTGTTCACGAGTCCGAGGCTGAAGAACCGCAGCCCTCGCCCCGCGAGCGTGGGCTGGAGAACGCATGCCCGGGCCGCCTGCCACGCTGAGAGCAGCGCCCATGCAGCCCAAGGCAAGACGGTAACGAGGGTTGAGTTTTATTTCAGTGGCCCCAGCGCGTTTCGCGCGGCGCGTGAGGTATGCAAGCCGCGCCAACAAGCGCACCCCGTGGAGCCGGCTTCGCCGGCCGGCTGGCGTCGCCCCCGAGGGGGAGCACCGCAGGCGCCATGGGGGTGATTGGTTCATGCCTCGATGGTCACGCGCGGGTCGATCAGCACGTACAGCAGGTCGACCAGCAGGTTGAGCAGCACGAACAGGATGCCCATCGTCAGCACGAAGCCCTGCACCGGCGCGTAGTCGCTGGCGGTGAGCGCGTCGATGGCATAGCTGCCCACGCCTGGCCAGCCGAAGACCTTCTCGATGATCACCGACGAGCCGATCATGAAGCCGAAGACCATACCCAGCGTCGTCACCACCGGCAGCAGCGCGTTGCGCAGTGCATAGCGCACCAGCACCGTGGTCTGCGACAGGCCGCTGGCGCGCGCGGTGCGCACGAAGTCGGCCGAGAGCACCGCGATCATCGAGGCGCGTGTCATGCGCGCGATCGGCGCCAGCACGAAGATCGCCATCGTCAGCACCGGCAGCACCAGCTGCGCGGCGCAGGCGCGCCACAGCGCCAGGTCGCCCGCCAGCGCGGCATCGATCAGGTACAGCCCCGTGACTGTGGCCGGCGGCGAGAACACCGGGTTCAAGCGGCCCAGCGGCGACGGCGCCCAGCCGAGCAGGAAATAGAACACATAGGCCAGCAGCAGCCCCGTGAAGAAGGTCGGCAGCGAGACCCCGGCGGTGGTGATCAGCCGCGACAGCTGGTCGAACCACGAGCCTGGGCGTGTGGCCGCCAGCACGCCCATCGGCAGCGCGATGGCGCAGGCCAGCAGCAGCGACAGCAGCACCAGTTCCAGCGACGCCGGCAGGCGCAGCAACAGTTCCTTCAGCACCGGCTGGCCGGTGGTCAGCGACAGGCCCAGGTCGCCGCGCGCGAGGTTGCCGACGTAAAGGAAGAACTGCTCGAGCAGCGGCCGGTCCAGGCCGAGTTGCTTGCGCACCTGTTCCACCGCCTCCAGCGTGGCCGAGCCGCCGGCGAAGTAGGCCGCCGGGTCGCCGGGAATGGCGCGCGTGAGCAAGAAGGTGATGACCACCACGCCCACCAGGTTGGGCAGCGCGGCCAGCAGCCGCGTGGCGGCGATGCGCAGCATCTCAGGCCCGCTTCAGCCCGGCCAGCACCTCGGCCAGCGGCGCGGCCCAGCCGACGATGCCGCCCTGCGCCACGATCATCTCGATCGTCGCGGCCTTGAAGGCCGGAAAGTAGCTGGCGGTGGCCTCCTCGACCAGCAGGCTGTCGTAGCCGCGGTCGTTGGCCTCGCGCATCGTGGTCTGCACGCAGACCTCGGTGGTGACGCCGGCAAACACCAGCTGCGTCACCCCCAGGCCTTGCAGCCGCTCCTGCAGCGGCGTGCCGAAGAAGGCGCCCTTGCCGGGCTTGTCGATGACGGTTTCGCCGGGCACCGGTGCCAGTGCCGCCACGATCTCGCAGCCCGGTTCGCCGCGCACCAGCAGCCGACCCATCGGCCCCGGGTCGCCGATGCGCAGCGC
>DASQFA010000548.1:0-17040 GCA_035633375.1 Rubrivivax sp. | reverse complement strand
CCGATGAGGATGTCGTAGCGCTGCGTGCCGGTATCCACCGGCACCACGACCCATTCGCCAGGCGCTTCATTCATGGCCGCCGAGTGTACGGCGGCCTGCGGCGGCGGCAGTGCGGCGTGGGCTTCGACAGGCGCGGCTACGCCAGCGTGCCCGGTCGTCTCCAGAACACGACCCGGCGCGTCACATGCGGTCGGCGTCCTGGTTCGACCCGCCAGCCCGGCATGCCATCGGCAGGCATGCGCCGTCTCAACGCCCCACTAGACCCGCGAGCCGCTGGCCGATGATGGCCTCGGCCTCGGCCATGATGCGATCGATCAGTTCCTTGCAGGTGGGCACGTCGTCGATCAGCCCGGCCACCATGCCGCAGGACCAGGCGCCCGCATCCATCGTGCCTTCGAGCATGATCTTCGGGTACACGCCAGCCACCTGCTCGATGATGTCCTCGAACTTCAGCTTGGCGCCGAGTTCGCGCTCCTTGTTTAACAGCTTGTCGACGGCGGCGTTGCGCAGCACGCGCTCGGTGTTGCGCAGCGGGCGCATCACCAGCCGCGTGTCGAGCTCGCTGGCGGCGACGATGGCCTGCTTGACGTTGTCGTGCACGGGGGCTTCCTTCGTGGCGATGAAGCGCGTGCCCATGTTCATGCCTTCGGCGCCGAGCGCCAGCGCCGCCACGAGCGAGCGCCCGTCGGCCATGCCGCCTGAGGCGACGAAGGGGATCTTCAGCTCGTCGGCGGCGCGCGGCAGCAGGATGAAGTTGGGCACGTCGTCCTCGCCCGGGTGGCCGCCGCATTCGAAGCCATCGACGCTGACGGCATCACAGCCGATGGCCTCGGCCTTGAGCGAGTGGCGCACCGAGGTGCATTTGTGGATCACCTTGACGCCGGCCTCGTGCAGCGCGGGCAGCCACTTCTGCGGGTTGTTGCCGGCGGTTTCCACCACCTTGATGCCGCCGTCGAGGATGGCCTTGATGTAGCCCGGGTAGTCGGGCGCGCTCAGCACCGGCAGGAAGGTCAGGTTCACGCCGAAGGGCTTGTCGGTCATCTCGCGGCAACGGCGGATTTCCCTGGCCAGCAGTTCGGGCGTCTTCTGCGTCAGCCCGGTGATGATGCCCAGCCCGCCGGCGTTGGACACGGCCGCGGCCAGCTCGGCAAAGCCGACGAAGTGCATGCCGCCCTGGATGATCGGGTGCTCGATGCCGAACAGTTCGGTGATGCGGGTCTTCATGAGGCGCTTTCCTTGCGTGGGCTGTCGGTGGGCCGGGACGGCTGGCGAGCATTTTCTGTCAATCGACGCCCTGCACTGCAGGCCGGCGCCGACGGCCAGCCAGAGCCTCGCCGATGGGCGCGCCCTCGAGCAGCCTCTTCACGCCCAGCTGCGGCGGCTGGGCCAGGACGCCCGCCGCGGTGTCGGCGCCGCGGTCTGCGCGCAGCCAGGCCGTCCCGTGATCGCATGCCGCTTGTTGTGCTGCGCTGGCCGGCACCCGGTGGGCCAGCGCCGAGCGGGCTCGTACGCATGCGCTCGCGGGTGGCCACGCCGCCGGCCGGCTCGCTGGCGCGCAAAGGCCACCGAGCATTGCACGCCTAAAAAGCGCGCATCGCGCACGCGCCAGGCGCCGTCAACGACCCAGCACCGTGCTGCGATCGAACGCCTCTGGGCCTGCAGGCGTTGGCTTGCGTGCGATGACGAACGCGTAGTCGCCCAGCGCGCAGGCGTAGCGGGCGGCGACGTCGCCGAAGCGAGCACTGTCGATGTCGGCACGCAGCGCGTCCAAGCCGGCCTGAAGCTCATCCGGCGGGCACAGCGTAGCAAAGGAAGAGATGTTGGCGCGCACCGCGGCGTCCAGGTATAGCCCGGGACGATGCTTGCCCGCATACAGGAACAGGTCCTGCAGGTCGTGGCTGACGTGGAACGGTACGACCTGCGGCACGCCGAAACCGGCCGCATGCAATGCGCCGAACACGGCCGTGCGCGTGGGCATCTGCGCGATGGACCGCGCCATCATGCGCGGGAAGTAGTGGCCCAGCCAGTAGCCGTGCATCTGATCCGCGAATGCGGTGAAGACCACGAAGGGGCCGCCGGCGAGCACGCGTGCCACTTCCGCGAACGGCGCTTCCAGGCGGGCGAAATGGTGGATCGCCAGCGTGCAGACCACGCCGACGAACTGCTGCGGCGCAAAGGGCAACGCGGCGGCGTCGGCTTGCAGCCACGCGACCATTGCGCCGCGGCTGCGGGCCTGCTCGAGCATCTGGCGCGACAGGTCCAGCGCCTGCCACCGCCCGCCCAGTGCCGCCAGCGCGAGGGTGTAGTTGCCGGTGCCGCAGGCCAGGTCGAGAAAGCAGGCGTCGGCCCGGATCCGGAGATGGTGTGCGAGTGCGGCCGTGATCTGCGGGTCGGCGCGCCGGGTCGTGCCATAGCCCGCGCCGATCGAGTCATAGAGCGCCGGCATGCGCCTTCGTTTCAGGCGCGCATCTGCGCCGGCAGCCAGGTGACGATCTGCGGAAACAGGTAGACCAGCCCCACGGCGCCCAACATGAGGAAGAAGAACGGCAGTGTGACCTTGGCGATCCAGCCGATCTCGCGCTTCGTCATGCCCTGCAGCACGAACAGGTTGAAGCCCACCGGCGGCGTGATCTGCGCCATCTCGACGACCAGCACGATGAAGATGCCGAACCACAGCGGGTCGATGCCGGCCTTCTGGATGGTGGGCAGGATCACGCCCATGGTCAGCACCACCATGCTGATGCCGTCGAGAAAACAGCCCAGCAAGATGTAGAACAGCATCAGCACGAAGATCAGGCCGAACTGGCTCAGGCCCAGCGAGCCGATCCATTCGGCCAGGTGGCGCGGCAGGCCGATGTAGCCCATGGCGAGTGTGAGGAAGGCCGCGCCGGCCAGGATCATGGCGATCATGCAGTACAGCCGCGTGCCGCCGAGCAGCGAATCGCGGAAGGTCGGCCAGTTCAGCGTGCCCTGCACGGCCGAGATGAGCAACGAACCCACCACG
This sequence comes from Rubrivivax sp., assembly GCA_035633375.1. Lineage (GTDB taxonomy): Bacteria > Pseudomonadota > Gammaproteobacteria > Burkholderiales > Burkholderiaceae_C > Rubrivivax. Next base: position 14,036 of record DASQFA010000548.1, on the reverse strand, counting down.
CCCAGCGCCGCGGCCTCGGTGGCAGTGGCGATGCCGCTGTAGATCGAGCCGAGCACGGCGGCAATCAGCAGCATCACCGGGATCAGGTGGCGCGATTCGCGCAGCTTGGCGCCCAGGCTCATCGGCGCGTCGGGCGGCGGCACGAGCTGCGGATGGCGCAGGGCCCAGAACACCAGGTAGCCGGAGAACAGCAGCGCCAGCATGATGCCCGGCAGCACGCCGGCGATGAACAGCTGGGCGATCGAGACATCGGCCGACACGCCGTAAACGATCATGATGATCGACGGCGGGATCAGCAGCCCCAGCGTGCCGGCCCCGGCCAGCGAGCCGATGGAGATGCCGTCCGGGTAGCCGCGCTTGGCCAGCTCGGGCAGGCTCATCTTGCCGATGGTGGCGCAGGTGGCCGCGCTGGAGCCCGATACCGCCGCAAAGATGGCGCAGCCGGCCACGTTGACATGCAACAGCCGCCCAGGCAGCGCCTGCATCCAAGGCGCCAGGCCACGGAACATGTCCTGGCTCAGCCGCGTGCGAAACAGGATCTCGCCCATCCATACGAACAGCGGCAGGGCGGTCAGCGTCCAGCTCGAGGCCGAGCCCCAGATGGTCACGGCCATGGCGTCGCCCGCGGGCCGGCTGCTGAACAATTGCATGCCGATCCAGGCCACGCCCGACAACGTCAGGCCGATCCACACGCCGCTGCCCAGGATCAGGAACAGCGAGGCGATGAGCAGCGCGGTGATGGCGATGTCACTCATGCAGCCCCCCAGCGCTGTGCGCTGGCCCCCCATGGGCGCAACTGACCTGGGGCGGCCCGGCGTCACTCATTGCGCATCGCTTCGTCGCTCACCGACTGCACGCGCTGGCCGCGCAGCTCGAGCACCAGCTCGTCGATGAAGGCAATGAGCAGGATCACCGTGCCCACGGCCATGCCCAGCTGCGGTATCCACAGCGGCGTGGCGTCGTTGCCGGTGGAGATGTCGTGGAACTGGTACGACTGCCACGACAGCCGGCAGCTGTAGAAGGCCGACAGCGCGGCCAGCGCCGAGGCCGCGGCCAGGGCCCAGATTTCCAGCCCGCGCCGCGCCTTGCCGCGCAGCGCCGAAAGCACCAGCGTGACGCGGATGTGCTCGCCGCGCTTGAGCGTGTGCGCCAGCGCCAGGAAGCCGGCCGCGGCCATCATGTAGCCGGCGTAGGCGTCGGTGCCGGGCAGGTGGAAGTGCAGCTGCCGCCCCAGGATCGACAGCAGCACCATCACCAGCAGCAGCACCATGAACACGGCCGCCAGCGCGGCCGCGCCGTCGTACAGCGCGTCGAGAAAGCGCCGCACCTTCGGCTTACTTCGTGACCGCGTCGACCAGCTGCTTGCCTTCGGGCCCGGCCTTGTCGATCCATTCCTTGGTCATGGTGTCGCCGACCTTCTTCATGTCGGCCTTGAGCTGGGGCGAGGGCGGCAGGATCTCCATGCCGCCGGCCTTGAGCTTGTCAAGCGATTCGGTGTTGGCCTTCTGGCTGGCCGCCCAGCCGCGCACCTCGGCGTCGGCGCCGGCCTTCATGACGGCCTGCTTGGTGGCCGCATCCAGCGCATCGAAAGCTGCCCTGTTCACCAGCACCGCGTTCTTCGGCAGCCAGGCCTGCGTGTCGTACCAGTACTTCACATGCTCGTAAAGCTTGGCATCGGCGCCGGTGGAGCCCGAGCTCATCATGCTCTCCGTCACGCCGGTGGCGAAGGCCTGGCTCACCTCGGCCGCCTGCACGGTGACCGGCTGCGCGCCCACCAGTTCGGCGATGCGGCTGGTGGCCGGGCTGTAGGCGCGCCACTTGATGCCCTTCAGGTCGGCGGCGCTGGCCAGCGGCTTCTTCGAGTAGATGCCCTGCGGCGGCCAGGGCACGGCATACAGCACCATCATGCCCTGCTCGGCGAGCTTCTTGTCCATCATCGGCTTCTGCGCCTTCCACAGCTTGGCCGCCTCGTCGTAGCTGTCGGCCAGGAAAGGCAGGCCGTCGGCACCGAAGATCTGCCACTCGTTCTGGAAGTTGACCAGCAGCACCTCGCCGATCTGCGCCTGCCCTCCCTGCACGGCGCGCTTGATTTCCGGCGCCTTGAACAGCGACGCGTTCGGATGAACGGTGATCTTCAGCTTGCCGGCGCTGGCCTTGTCGACGTCGTCGGCAAACTGCTGCAGGTTGACGCTGTGGAAGTTGGCGGCCGGGTAGGCGGCCGGCAGGTCCCATTTGGTCTGCGCTTGCGCCGAAAGCGCCAGGGCCCAGGAGGCCGCGGCCAGGAGGAGGGGGCGGGTGACTTGCATAGTGGCTCCGATGGGGGTCGATGACAGGGGGCTAGCATAGGCCATGCCCGGGCGGGTCCAGCCCCGGGGCTTCCCGAAAGTCTTGCGCTCGAACCCATGCCCACGCTCGGATTGCTGATGTCGAGAAGCCGCCGCTGCATCGGCGTCAGCGCGGCCCGACCAGGGCGAGCGGTAGACCGGTCTGGCCAGCGGCGGTCAGGGCGGCGGCTCAGGGTGGCCCGGATCGTGGCCGGGTGCGGCACCGGGGCTTCCGGCGGCGCTGGTTGCCGAGGCCGCCGGCAGCGTCTCGCGCAGCGCTGCCAGCTCCTCGCGCAGCGCGCCGAGTTGCTTGTGCAGATCGGCCAGGATCTCGCGCTCGATCGTGCGTTCTTCGGTGGCGATCCAGGCCGAGGCGATGCCGGCGGCCACCAGCGTGATCGCCCCAACCCCCAGGAAGACCACGCCGACGGCGAAGATCCGCGAGGCCGGCGTGGTCGGCACCAAATCGCCGTAGCCGACTGTCGCCGCGGTGGTAAAGGCCAGCCATAGTGCTTCGCCGAAGGTCGGCGTCGTCGGCTCCAACCACCAGAAGCCCAGCCCGCACAGCATCAGCACCAGCAAAGCGGCAATCAGCCGGTACAGCGTGCCGCCGCGCGTGACCACGTAGTGCGCGGCCCAGAACATGCGCGACATGGTGAAGAAGCCGACCACCAGGCGGAACCACAGTGCCGGCTCGGAGGCCGAGCTCGGCGGCAGCAGAGCGGAGGTCACGAGCCCGGCACACAGCACGAGGTCGAAGCCGTTGGCGCGCAAGTGGGCTGCGAGGTGGCCGCTGCGCAGTCCCACGTGCAGCAGCGCGCCCGCCATCGTGGCCGCGGCGACCAGGTAGCTCAGCACCGCGAACAGCGGCGCCGATTCGTGCAGCAGCTCGACATAGAACGACGGCACCGTGCTGAGCAGCGCCAGCGTGATCGGCCAGCGCCATTTGACCTCCACCGCGCGGGCGCGGGCGGTGGTCTGCGACGCGAAGACCGAGCTCAGCCCGGCTTGTTCGGGCGCGCGCAGAGGGTTGGTCGAGGCGGGGCGGTTCATGTCTTGTCTGTCTTGTCTGCTCGGTCGATGCAGCCGTCGGACATGCAGGTTCCGGACCAGGCGGCTCTCACAGGCCGCCCCGGCCCTCCTTGGCATGGAAGGCCTGCGAGGTTTCCCAGGCTACGGCGTGGCCTAGTGTGGTGTTCGACGCTTGGCGGCACTTTGGAAAGCCGATGGATTTGTCGTCCTGGCTAGGCGCGAACCGCAGCGATGCCCAGTGGCATCGCGAGGATTCGCAACGACGCCAGGGCGGCAAAGACGCGGCTTTATGTGCCGCTTAGCGTCGAACACCACACTAGAACTGCCGTTCGGTCCCGCAATAGCGATAGGTTTCGCTGTCTCGGGTGAAGCGCGTCGGGCTGTCGATTGTGAGCACCGTCGGGCCGCCGGCGATCTCGCCGCCGCCGCGAATGTCGGTGCACTTGTCGGTGATCGTAAAGACCTTGCCGTTCTGCATCATCTTGATGATCGTGCAGCCGGCCTGCGCGCTGCCGATCGACGACTTGCCGCCCCAGTAGTTGACGATCTCTGCGTTGGACGCGCCCTTGCAGGCCGATTTCACCGGGACATACAGGCCCTGCTTCAAAGGCAACAGGTCGGCGGCATGCGTCGCTGTGGCAAAGGCCGAGGCGATCAGCGCAATCAGGGATGGCAGTCTGGGCATCACACTCTCCTCGAAGAAACCGTTGACGTCGAAAACCCGGATGAGCTCTTCTTCAGATAGGCCTCGGCCAGGCGCACCCAGTAGCTGGCGCCGGTGGACAGCACGCGGTCGTTGAAGTCGTAGCCGGCGTTGTGCACCATGCAGCCGCCTTCGCTGCCCACGCCGTTGCCGATGTTCACGTAGCAACCGGGCACTTTTTCCAGGAAGAAGGCGAAGTCCTCGCTGGCGCTGCTCGGCTCGGCGTGGGCCACCAGCCCGTCCTCGCCGAGCCAGTCGCGGATCACCTGTTGGCAGAACTCGGTTTCCTTGGCATGGTTGTGCAGCACAGGGTAGCGGCGGATGTAGTGGACCTCGGCGCTGGCGCCGTACACCGCGGCCTGGGCCTGGGCGATCTCGGTGATGCGCCTTTCCAGCAGATCGCGCACCTCGGGGCGGAAGGAGCGGACCGTGAGCCGCAGTTCGGCCTCGCCGGGCAGCACGTTCGGCGCGTCGCCGGCATGGAAGGCACCGACCGAGACGATGCCGGTGTGCAGCGGGTTGAGGTTGCGCGCGACGATGGTCTGCAGCGACATGACGATGCTCGAGGCGGCCACGATCGTATCCACCGCCCTGTGCGGGATCGCGCCGTGGCCGCCGACGCCGCGCACCTTGATCAGGCAGGTGTCGCCGCTGGCCATGGCGAAGCCCGGCACCACCAGGAACTTGCCCGCCGGCTTGCCCGGCGCGTTATGCATGCCGAACATCGCCTCGCAGGGGAACAGCTCGAGGAAGCCGTCTTCCAGCATCTTGCGCGCCCCGGCCAGGCCCTCTTCAGCCGGCTGGAACACCAGGTGCAGGTGGCCGTCGAAGCAACGCGTGGCGGCTAGGTGGCGCGCTGCCGCCAGCAGCATGGCGGTGTGGCCGTCGTGGCCGCAGGCGTGCATCTTGCCGAAGACCTTGCTGGCCCAGGGCTTGCCGCTGGTCTCGGCGATGGGCAGCGCGTCCATGTCGGCGCGCAGGCCGACGTGCCGGCCCGACGTGCCCACGCGCAAGCTGCCGACCACGCCGGTGCCGCCCAGACCACGGCGCACCTCGTAGCCCCAGCGTTGCAGCCGTTCGGCCACCAGGTCGGCCGTGGCATGCTCCTCGTAGGCCAGCTCGGGGTGGGCATGGATCTGGCGCCGGATCTGCACCATCTCGTCCTCGTGGGCACGGATCTCGTCCAGGGCAGGCAGCAGGCTCAGCGGGGCATTCATCGGTGGGGCTTTCGGTGGGGGTGCGCTCGGGCAGGTGCTCGTGGCCCGATTCTCGGCGCAAGCCGGCCCGGCTGTGAATTCGGGTTTGCGCAGCGCAGCGCGGCGGCCGCGGCCTGCGAAGATGGCAGCCGTGGCGCCGCGTGCCGGGTGCCGATGCTTGGAGTTGACTAGGAACCGATCGATGACTACCCAAAAATCGCAGCGCTGGCAATTCTGGATCGACCGTGGCGGCACCTTCACCGACATCGTCGGCCGCGCGCCGGGCGGCGAGTTGCACACTCTCAAGCTGCTCAGCGAAAACCCGGAGGCCTATGCCGACGCCGCGGTCGAAGGCATGCGCCGCCTGCTCGGCCTGGGCCTCAGCGCGCCGATCACGCCGCAGCAGGTGGAGTGCGTGAAGATGGGCACCACGGTGGCCACCAATGCGCTGCTCGAGCGCAAGGGCGAGCGCACGCTGCTGGTCACGACGCGGGGCTTCCGCGACGCGCTGCGCATCGCCTACCAGGCGCGGCCGCGGCTGTTCGACCGGCACATCGTGCTGCCCGAGCTGCTGTACGAGCGCGTGCTCGAGGCCGACGAGCGCATCGGCGCCGCCGGCGAGCTGATCACCCCGCTCGACGCGGCCGGCCTGCGCCGCGAGCTGCAGGCCGCCTTCGACACCGGGCTGCGCGCCTGCGCCATCGTCTTCATGCATGGCTGGCGCTACACCGCGCACGAGCAGGCTGCGGCCGCGCTGGCGCGCGACATCGGCTTCACCCAGGTCAGCGTGTCGAACCAGGTCAGCCCACTGATGAAGTTCGTCGCGCGCGGCGACACCACCGTGGTCGATGCCTACCTGTCGCCGATCCTGCGGCGCTATGTCGATCAGGTGGGCGCGCAGATGCCGGGCGTGCGTCTGTTCTTCATGCAGTCGTCCGGCGGCTTGACCGAGGCGCACCACTTCCAGGGCAAGGACGCCATCCTGTCCGGCCCGGCCGGCGGCATCGTCGGCATGGTGCGCACCGCGCTGGCGGCAGGCCACCGCAGGCTGATCGGCTTCGACATGGGCGGAACCAGCACCGATGTGTCGCACTATGCCGGCGAATTCGAACGCGCCTTCGAGACGCAGGTGGCCGGCGTGCGCATGCGTGCGCCGATGATGAGCATCCACACCGTGGCCGCGGGCGGCGGCTCGATCCTCGGCTTCGACGGTGCGCGGCTGCGCGTCGGGCCGCAAAGCGCCGGCGCCAACCCCGGCCCGGCCAGCTACCGGCGGGGCGGGCCGCTGGCCACCACCGATGCCAATGTGCTGCTGGGCAAGATCCAGCCACGGAACTTTCCGCATGTCTTCGGAGCCGGCGGCGACCAGTCGCTCGACGGCGACGTCGTGCGCGCAAGGTTCGAGCAACTGGCCGCGCAGGTGCAGCGCGCCACGGGCCGCCCGACCACGGCCGAGACGCTGGCCGCGGGCTACCTGCGCATCGCCGTGCAGGCCATGGCCAACGCCATCAAGCGCATCTCGGTGGCGCGCGGCTACGACGTCACCGGCTACACGCTGCAGTGTTTCGGCGGGGCCGGCGGGCAGCATGCCTGCGGCGTGGCCGACGCGCTGGGCATGACGCGCATCTTCATCCACCCGCTGGCGGGGGTGCTCTCGGCCTACGGCATGGGCCTGGCCGACCAGATTGCCATGCGCGAGGCCTCGGTCGAGCTGCCCTTCGACGCGCCGGGGCTGGCCGCGGCGCAGCAGCGGCTGGGTGAGCTGGGCCGGGCCGCGGCCGACGAGTTGGTGGCACAAGGTGTGGCGCCGCAGGCAGTGCAACGACGCGACACGCTGCACCTGCGCTACCAGGGCACCGACACCGCGCTGGGCGTGCCGCTGGCGGCGCTGGACGACGCGCGCCAGGCCTTCGACAGCGCCTACAAGCAGCGCTTCGCCTTCCTCATGCCCGACCGGCCACTGGTTATCGAGGCGGTGTCGGTCGAAGCCATCGGGGCCGGTGAACGCTCGGCCGATGGCGCGGCGCAGGACGAGGCGGCGCCGCACGATGCGCTGGCCGACGAACGCGTGCGCATGTACTGCGAGGCCGACGAGCAAGACGCCGGCTGGCGCGAGGCGGGCCTGTACCTGCGCGAAAGCCTGCAGGCCGGCGCACGCATCGACGGCCCGGCCATCATTGCCGAGAAGAACGCCACCACCGTGGTCGAGCCCGGCTGGATGGCACAGAGCTCGGGCTCGGGCGCGCTGGAGCTGCAGCGCACGCGCGCACGCGTGACGCGCCATGCCATCGGCACCGGGGCCGACCCGGTGATGCTCGAGGTGTTCAACAACCTGTTCATGAACATCGCCGAGCAGATGGGCCTGCGCCTGCAGAACACGGCGCACTCAGTCAACATCAAGGAGCGGCTCGACTTCTCTTGCGCGCTGTTCGACGCCAGCGGTGCGCTGATTGCCAACGCCCCGCACATGCCGGTGCACCTGGGCAGCATGAGCGAATCGATCAAGACCGTGATCGAGCGCAACCCCGCCATGCAGCCTGGCGACGTGTACGTGCTCAACGACCCGTACCACGGCGGCACGCACCTGCCCGACGTGACCGTGGTCACGCCTGTGTACCTTGACGAGCCTTCGCCCTGCGAGGGGGAGGCTGCGCGAGGGGGTGGGCCACGGCACGCTGGCTTGCCGCGGGCCGCCACGTTCTACGTGGCCTCCCGTGGCCACCATGCCGACATCGGCGGCAGCACGCCGGGCTCGATGCCGCCTTTCAGCAAGAGCATCGACGAAGAAGGCGTGCTGTTCGACAACTTCCTGCTGGTGCGCGGCGGCCAGTTGCGCGAGGCCGAACTGCTGTCGCGCTTGAGCAGTGGCCGCTGGCCGGCCCGCAACCCGCAGCAGACCATCGCCGACCTGCGCGCGCAGATCGCCGCCAACCACAAGGGCGTCGAGGAACTGGTGGCGATGGTGGCGCAGTTCGGCCGCGGCACGGTGGCGGCCTACATGCAGCACGTGCAGGACAACGCCGAGGAGTCGGTGCGCCGTGTCATCACCGCGCTGAAGGATGGGCACTTCGAACTGCCGCTGGACAACGGCGCGGTGATCCGGGTCGAGGTCAAGGTCGATACCGCGGCGCGCGAGGCGAGCATCGACTTCAGCGGCACCAGCGCGCAGCTGCCCAACAACTTCAACGCGCCGAAGGCGGTGACGATGGCCGCGGTGCTATATGTCTTTCGCACGCTGGTGGATGACGACATTCCGCTGAATGCGGGTTGCCTGAAGCCGCTGCGCGTAATCGTGCCGCCGGGCTGCATGCTCAACCCCAATCCGCCGGCCGCGGTGGTGGCCGGCAACGTGGAGACTTCGCAGTGCGTCACCAACGCGCTGTTCGGCGCACTCGGCGTGATGGCGGCCGGGCAAAACACGATGAACAACTTCACCTTCGGCAATGCGCAGCACCAGTACTACGAGACGATCTCGGGGGGCTCGGGCGCCGGGCCGGGCTTCCACGGCACCAGCGTCGTGCAGACGCACATGACCAACTCGCGCCTCACCGACCCCGAGGTGCTGGAGTGGCGCTTCCCGGTGCGGCTGGACAGCTATGCCATCCGCGCGGCTTCGGGCGGCGCGGGGCAATGGCACGGCGGCGACGGTGGCGTGCGCCGGGTGCGCTTCCTGGCGGACATGGACGCGTCGATCCTCAGCAACGGCCGGCATCACGGCGCCTTCGGGCTGGCCGGTGGGCAAGCGGGAGCCGTCGGCATCAATCGCGTCGAGCGCGCCGACGGCCATGTCGAAACCCTCGACCATATTGGTTCGGCGCAGATGCACCCGGGCGACGTGTTCGTGATCGAGACACCGGGCGGCGGCGGCTGGGGCACGGCCCCCGCGGCGACAATCGCGGCATGAAAGCAAGGAGCAAGAACGCATGGCTTGCCGCCACGGCGGTGCTGTGCCTGGCCCTCGCGGCCTGCGTGCAAAAGCGGACCGTGCCGCCCACAGCCGGGCCGACACCGGCCGATCTGGCAGCCCGCCAGGCGGCCGAAGCCGCGGCCGTGGCGCAGGCCGCGCAACTGGCCGAGTGGACGCAGATCGCCGGCGAGGCCTATGTCTTCGGCTACCCGCTGATCAGCAGCGAGATGCATCGGCTGCAGATGTCGAGCGTGGCCAAGCCGGTGGGGCAGCGCGCGCCGTTGAACAGCTTCTGGCATGCGCGGCGCCTGACCCAGCCCGGCGAGCGCCACCCACTGCTGACGGACGCCGACACCTTGGCATCCTTCGCCTGGCTCGACCTGGGGCAGGAGGCACTGCTCTTTTCCTACCCCGACATGGGCAAGCGCTATTTCAGCTTCGGCCTGCACAGCCTGTGGATGCCGGCGCTGGCCACTTTCGGCAGCCGCAGTGGCGGCGGCAAGGCGGCCACGCTGCTGATCAGCGGCCCCGGCTGGCAGGGCCAGGTGCCCAAGGGCGTGCGGCATGTGCCTTCGCCGACACGCTATCTGGCCATCCTCGGGCGCATCCAGGCCGGCCCGGGCGAGGCCGACCAGCGCAACGTGAATGCGCTGCAGGCCAGGCTGCGCATCGCACCGCTGCACGGGCGCGCCAAGCCGCCCGGGCCGGCTTCGCCCACGCTCGAAACCCACCCGGGCTTCAGCACGGGCGACACCCCGCGGCAGCTGATCGCCGCGATGGATGCGACCAGCTACTTCAATCTGCTGGCGCGGCTGATGGCATCCGCAGCGCCGCCGGCGGCACAAGACGCAGCGATGCTGCAGAAGATGGCGCGCATCGGGCTCGAGCCGGGCAAGGCCTTCGATCCGAGCGCGCTCGAGCCGGCGTTGAACACGGTGCTGCAGGCCACCGGCCCGCGCGCCATGGCGCAGATCGTGGCGCACCAGGCCAGGATGTTCGCGTCGGTCAACGGCTGGCAACTGCCGCTGACGAGCGGCGAGTTCGGCACCGACTATCTGAGCCGCGCTGCCGTTGCGGCCTTCGATTGGCCCGGCACGCTGCCCCAGGAAATGTTGCAGATGACGACACGCGTCGATGCCGCGGGCCGGGCGCTGAACGGCGCGTTCGACTACACGCTGCGCTTCGCCAAGGGCCAGGCGCCGCCGGTGGACGCGTTCTGGTCGCTCACGATGCGCGCCGAGGCGGATGGCCGCCCCGGCCTGGTGCCGAACACGGCCGAGCGCTTCAGCCTGGGCTCGCGCGACAAGCTGGTGCCGGATGCCGATGGCGCGCTGACGATGCAGGTGCAAAGCTTCGCGCCCGGGTTCGACAACAGCGCCAACTGGCTGCCGGCACCCAGGGGTGATTTCACGCTAGTGCTGCGCCTGTACAACCCCAGGCCGGCGGCACCCTCTGCCCTGCCACCAGGCCAGGGCACGTGGGCTGCACCGCCGCTGCGCCGCGCCGATTGACGTGCTGCATGACGCGCGGTGCGCGCGACACTCTTACATGCAACATTTATTCGGCGCACCTGCGAGCCGTCAGCAGACTGCGGCCGCGTGTGCCGGCCGAACCGGCGGCATCGCCACGATCGCTCTTGTAACTGGCGAAGGGCAATGCATGGCCGTTCGAGGGCCAACCGGTGGCGCTCGCTGGCCGGCATTGGGGTGGCCAGCGTGCGCAAACGGTTCAAGCGAATGTCCGCAATGAGCGCGGCCACGAACATCCGCGCGTACCGGGTTGGGAATCCCGTTGTAGTCCAACGGGTGTCAATCAGGTAGTCCCCGGTAGCATCTGGGCCGCAAGCCGACCACCCCCAACATGCACATCAGGACAAGACCATTCAGACTTCTCCACCGAAGCGCTTGACCAGGTTGGCCAGGTACTTCTCGATCAGCCTCTCGTTCTCGCTGGTGACGATCGGCACCACTACCATCTTCATCAGTGCCGGCAGGGGTACGGTGATCTCGCCCTGGATGTCGAGCACGACATGGGTGGATTTCTTCCTGTCCTGGATGGTCCAGCTGCCCCCGACGAGCCCGTTGCCCACGCCCTTGACCGGGGTCCAGACGACCGTGCCCTTCTTTGCATCGGACACATACTTCGAGGCGTAGATGGTCTGTATGCCAACCTGCGCGGTGCCCACTTTCTGCAGCTCCCAGCGGAAGGTGTTGTCGCCCAGAGCCACCAGCCGGTCCACCTTGGGAAAGTGGCTGGCCGAGGTGGGCACGTCGGCCAGCACGGCAAAGACCTCGGCCGCCGGTGCCTTGACCTCGAACTCGTAGCGCAAGTCGAATGGAACGATGACGGCCATGGGGTGGTATTCGTTGCAAGCTGGGATGCAGCCCGGGTTTTACCAGCAAGCCCGGCGGGGGCACGCGGCGCGGCATTGGTCCGCGGATATTTCACGCCCAGGGCACTGCATGGGTTCTCGGATGGCCCCGAAGTTGTCTTGAGGCGCAAACTGCGCTGCAGCGGGCGTTCATCGAGGTCCAGCGCCAGCTCTTCGGCTGCGCTCTTGACGCTGGCGATGACCTGCCCGACCCGCAACTGATGCAGCCGCCACAGCGTGGCCGCACCGGCGACCTCACGGTCCACGCCTTTGACGAAGTTGCGTGAAACGCTCGGGCTAGAACGATCCGAAGGCCGAGCCCAGCACAATCACCGCCACCAGCGCCAGCAGCGCGCTGACGATGCCGACCATGACGATATCGAAGTAGCTCTGCTTGTGCGTGGCACCGCACACCGCCAGCAGCGTGACGACGGCGCCGTTGTGCGGCAGGCTGTCGAGCGAGCCGGCGCCGATGACGGCGACGCGGTGCATCAGCGCCGGGTCGATGCCGTAGCTGGCGGCCATCTGCATGTAGGTCTCGCCCAGCGCACCCAGCGCGATGGTCAGGCCACCGGATGCCGAGCCGGTGAGCGCAGACAGCACATTGGTGGACAGCGCCAGCCCGACCAGCGGCCCGCCTTCGATGCCGAGCACCCAGTCGCTGACCACCTGAAACGCCGGCAGCGCGGCCACCACCGCGCCGAAGCCGACCAGGCTGGCCACGCTGATGACCGGCAACGCCGCGGCGTTGAGCCCGGCATCGACGGTCTCGCGCAGCGAACTCAGCCGGCTGCGATGCGTGGCGTACAGCACCACGATCGCCGCCGACAGCGCGACGATCACCGACCATACGCCGCCCACGCCGGCCAGCGAGGTTTCGCCCCACTGCAGCTCGGCCAGGAAGGCGGTGTCCATGCGCGGCAGGATGAACATCGACATCGCCAGGTTGACGAGCATCACCACCGCCAGCGGCAGCACCGCCGCGCCGATGCCGGGCAGCTGTGCGCTGCGGCTGCCGTGTTCGGCCTCGGCCGGGTCGAAGCTGCCGGCGGTGGTGGCGCGCTCGCGCACCACCGGGTCGTGGGCCGCGTCGGCGGCGCTGCAGGCAGGCCCGCCGAAGCCTTCGCCGGTGCGGCGCGCCTGGCCTTCGGCACGCGCCAGCCACCACAGCCCGAAGCCGAGCATGATGGCCGCGGCGATCAGGCCCAGGCCGGGCGCGGCAAAGGGCGTGGTGCCGAAAAACGGCATCGGGATGGCGTTCTGTATGGCCGGCGTGCCCGGCAGCGCCGACATGGTGAAGGTGGTGGTGCCCAGCATCACCGCCGCCGGCAGCAGCCGGTTGGGGATGTTGGAGGCGCGGAACAGCGCCTGGCCCATCGGCGCGATCACGAACATGGCCACGAACAGACTCACGCCGCCATAGGTGACGAGGGCGCCGGCCAGCACCACCGCCATGACCGAGCGGCCGGGGCCGAGCTTTTCGGTCATGTAGTGAGCAATGGCCGTGACCGAGCCGCTGTCGTCCATCATCTTGCCGAACAGCGCGCCGAGCAGGAACAGCGGAAAGAACTGCGCGATGAAGCCCGCCGCCGCGCCCATGAAGGTCTGCGTCCAGTGCGCCAGCAGCGGCTCGCCGGAGAAGGCTGCGGCCACCATGGCCGCCACGGGCGCCAGGCCGAGCACGCTCCAGCCGCGATAGGCCAGCCAGACCAGCAGGCCCAAGCCGAGCAGGATGCCGAACAGGCCCATGACCTACAGCGTGGCCAGCAGGGCGTCGAGATCGACCGTCGAGCGCTTGCCCAGATCGCCCGCATGCGTGTCGAGGAAGAGCTGCGCGGTGCGCCGACCTTCGTCGCGCAGCCCGCACAGGAAGGGCCACTCGGTGATCAGCTTCGACGAGGACGTGAGCTCGGTGACACGCTCGGTGGCGATGCGGTGCAGGCGCATGGCGGCCCACGACGCGCCTTCGCCGCGCCCCGGATCGGCCACCTGGTGCAGCAGCGCGATCATGCGCAGCTCCTTCAGCAGCGGTGCGTTGAACGACACCTCGTTCAACCGGTTCATGATGTCGCGCGCGCTGCGCGGCACTTCGTTGCGCACGATCGGATTGATCTGAACCAGGATGGTGTCGTGCGAATCGCATTCGCGCACCAGCGGCGTGATCGTCGGGTTGCCCGAGTAGCCGCCGTCCCAGTAGAACTCGCCGTCGATCTGCACCGCCTGGAACATCGTCGGCAGGCAGCCCGAGGCAAGCAGCACGTCGGGCGTGATCTGCGCGTTGCGGAAGACATGGCCTACGCCCGTGCGCACGTTGGTGGCGGTGATGAACAGCTTGATCGGCGAGCTGGCCAGGGCCTCGAAGTCCACCATCTCGGCCAGGATCGGGCTCAGCGGGTTGTTGCCCAATGGGTTCAGGTCATAGGGCGAGAAGATGCGCGAGGCCATCTCGGCGGCCAGGTACATCGGCGAGTAGTCCAGCGTCCACTGGCCGGTGAGCATCTCC
>DASQFA010000547.1:0-6372 GCA_035633375.1 Rubrivivax sp. | reverse complement strand
GTCGTGCCGGAGATGATCGCCGTGCCGTCCGGCTGGTGGGCCTTGCTCAGTCCGGGCGGGTCGTCGGCCAATGCACTCACTGCCAACGGCTTGAGTGAGATGGGCGAGGCGGCGATTTTCACGATACCCTTGTGCAAATGGAACTGGCCAGGCCAGTCAGGGAATGACGCCGAACCACGCCTTGCAGCCGACCGTCGCAAGCGCACTTGCGGTTCCCCCGCGCCATTGGCGCAGGGCGGCGGCTACAGGCGGACATCTGGCCTCGCAGGACAGGCGATTGCGCGCGTGGATCGGTTTCGCAGCCGCCCGCCCTGGAGCCTCCTTGACGGGTCTTCTTCTATCCAGCAGACTAGTTCTTGAACAGGCAGCTGAAACACTCCGAGGAGGGAACTATGGAGCTGGTTCACGAGTGCACATACCGCGCCGACCTTGATACAACGCGTCTCATGGTCGGCCCCGGACCACTCGGGGTTCGTGTGGTCTCAACAGTGATCGGCGGATGGTGCAAAGGCGAGCGCCTCAGTGGCACGCTTCGGGGCGCAGCCGGTGATTGGATGCTTGTCGGAAACGACGGCTTCGCTCGCCTCGATGTCAGAGGTCAAATCGTGACCGACGACGGTGCCGTTGTGCTGATCACATACACCGGTCTACTTGAGATGAACCAGAAGGTCACGGCTGCTGCAGGCGGCGAAACCCAGTTCGACGACCAATACTTCCGCACACTGATCCGTATGGAGTCCGGTTCACCAAAGTACGCATGGGTGAACACGACCGTCTTTGTCGGTCGCGGTCGGGTTGTACCCAGCGCTGTTGAGTATGAGGTCTACCGGCTGACGTAAAGCGAGGCCTAACCCTTCGGGTCAACCGCACCTGCCTTCGGTAGGCCGGTTGCCCGCAACGTTTGAGTGTCCGCTGTAGGGCGTCGAGTTCGGAGCAACGAATGTCGCAGAAGGGTCGACTGCGGGTCGACGCGACCTTGAGCTCCATGCCGTAGACCTGCCGGTTGGACTGGCATCCCATGCAGCTGCCGACCGGTTGCGCCACGTCCCGGCCATCAGCCGTCGCTGGCCACGGGGCAGCTTCCAGGCCTCTCAGCTGAGCTGCCCCTGCATGCCGTGAGCGCGTGCGACCAGCCACTGTTCCAACCGGTCGGCCGGCATCGGCCGGCCGGTATGAAAGCCCTGGATCGCATCGCACCAGGCTTCGGCCAAGGCCGCCTGCACATCGGCGCTCTCGACGCCTTCGGCCACCACCGTCATCTTCAGGCGGTGCGCCAACGCGATGATGGCTTCGGTGATGGCACGGTCCTTCGGCTCGCGCAGCATGTCCTTGACCAGCGAGCGATCGATCTTCAGCTTCTGCGTCGGCAGGCGGCTCAGGTAGCTGAGGCTCGAATAGCCGGTGCCGAAGTCGTCGATCGACAGCTGCACGCCCAGGCCCTTCAGCGCCCGCAGCTGGCCCAGCCGCTGGTCGGTGCTTTCCATCAGCGTCGATTCGGTCAGCTCCATCTCCAGCAGGTGGGCCGGCACACCGTGCCGCGCGAGCGAGGCGCGCAGCGCCGGCACCAGCCCGGCATCAAGCAGCTGCACCGCCGACAGGTTGACCGACATCACGCCGACATCGATGCCGCGCGCACGCCACGCCGCCAGCTGACGGCAGGCCTGGTCGATGACCCATTCGCCGATGGGCACGATCAGGCGCGACTCCTCGGCCAACGGGATGAAGACCGCGGGGCTGACGTCGCCCAGCGTGGGCGTGTGCCAGCGCAGCAGCGCCTCCACCGCCATCAGCGCGCCGTCGATGGCGCCGACCTGCGGCTGGAACACCAGCTGCAGCTCGTCGCGCGCTACGGCGTTGCGCAGCAGCAACTCGACCTGCAGGCGCTGCTGCGCGCGGTCGTTCAGGTCGCGGGTGAAGAAGTAGACGTTGTCGCGGCCGCCGGCCTTGGCTTCGTACATGGCGGCGTCGGCATGGCGCATCAATTCGTCCATGTCGGCGGCCTCGCCGGGGAACATGGCAATGCCCACGCTGCAGGACACGTTGAGCTCAAGCGCGTCGACCATGTACGGCGCGCGCAGCGTGGCCTGCAGGCGCTGCGCGATGAGCAGCGCCTCGTCGCTGCCGCTGACGCCGTTGAGCAGCACGACGAACTCGTCGCCGCCGAAGCGGCTCACCGTGTCGGCATCACGGATCGACAGGCTCAGGCGTTTGGCGACGTGACGCAGCAGCGCGTCGCCGGTCTGATGGCCCAGCGAGTCATTGATGGTCTTGAAGCGGTCGAGGTCGATGAACAGCACGGCCACTGGCTGGCCCGTGCGCTCGCTTTGCTGCATCGCCTCGCGCAGGCGCTGTTCGGCGACGCCACGGTTCGGCAGACCGGTGAGCAAGTCGTGGTGCGCCAGGTAGCGCACCTTTTCCTCGGAGGCCTTGCGGTCGCTGATGTCGACGCAGCTGAAGATGTAGTGCGCCAGCATGCCGGTGGCGTCGCGCACCGCCGTCAGCACCGCCCAGGCCGGGAAGGCGCTGCCGTCGCGTCGGCGCACCGCCACTTCGCCGCGCCACCAGCCGCGCGTCTCGGCCGTATTCCACAGGTCGCGGACGCGGGGCACCGGCACATCGCCGACGCAGACGAAGTCGAGTTCCTGGTCCTTCAGTTCGATCGGATCGAAGACCCCGGCCTTGCAGATCGCCAGGTTGGCCGAGAGCACGCGCCCCTGCTGGTCAAGCAGCACGATGCCCTCGGACGAGGCCTCGAACACCTTGGCCCACAGCTCCAGCCGCTGCTCCAGCGCCTTCAGGCCGTTGATCGGCGTGAAGGCGGTGACCACCGCGTCCTGGCCCTGGTAGTCGAGCCGGCGCGCGGACAGCACCGCCCAGGCCGTCTGACGGCCTTGCTGCCAGGGCACCTCGAACTCGCGCACCACGCCCTGGTCGGCCAGCTGCTGGAAGAAGCGCCGGCGCAGCGAGGGCGTGATGCCCGTGGCCCACGGGTCGGCATCTCCGCTGCCGAGCCATTGGCGCGCCTGCGGGTTGGCATGCAGCACACGGTGGTCGGGCACCGAGGTCACCATCAGCGGCACCGGCATCAGTTCCAGCAGACGCTGCTGTGCCTCGGCCGCGCGCGCACTGGCGGCCATCTCCTGCTGCACGTGGCGATGCTGATCCAGCTGGGCCATCATGTCGTTGAAGCCGAGCACCAGGTGGCCGATCTCGTCGCCGCTGTCCCAGTGCGAGCGCAGCGTGTGGTCGCCGGTGCGGCGTACGGTGTCCACCACCTGCGACAGCGCGCGCAGGGGCTGCGAGATGCGCCGCGCCACCGAGAACACCGCCAACAGGATGACGGTCATCAACAGCGCCGCCGTGCCCAGATGCAGCCACATGCGCACGAAGAAGTCCTTGACGCGCACGTCGATCAGCCGCGTCAGCTCGCTGTTGCCTGCCGCCCATGCCGTGTCGAGTGCGGCCAGCACCTCGGCTTCTGCGCTGTCGAGCCGGGAGCGCGGCACGCTGTCGCCGGTGGCCACTGCGCGCACCTGCGCGGCGAAGCCATCCATCGCGGCGGTGAGCGCGGACTGCGCCGGCGCCAGCCGCTCGCGCAGCAGCGGCTGGGATGCGGCCGCGGCTTCGGCGTAGTCGCTGCGGATGGCATTGGCCACCGAGCGCAACTCGCCTTCGAGCACGAACAGCCGCACGCGTTCGGCCGGGTCGATGGCCACGCCAGCCACCACGTCGTGCAGGCGCGGCGCGAGCTGGGCTACCGATTCGAGCAGCGCGGGATAGCGCAGCAGGATCAGCGACATGGTGTAGTAACTGTCCAGGTCCGGGTCGAGGATCAGGTTCGACTGGTTGCCGATACGTGACACCAGTTGCTTGCCGGCCTCGAGCGCGGCATTGCGCCGTGTCAGCGCCTCGCGCGGCGAGGCCCAGACATCGAGCTCACCCAGCGTTCGCAGGAAGGATGTGCTCAGCTCCTGGCTGCCCATGCCGGTGCCGAAGCGGCGCTCGGCGTCGGTGACGGCGGCCACGGTGTCCGTACCGATCGCAGGTGCCGGCGCGCTGCGGCCCAGGGCCATCAGCGCAGGACGCAAGGCCTCGATGTAGGCGGTGCCGCTGAGCTCCTTGCGCGAGAAGTCGATGGCGATGTACTTCTCGTGGATCAGGATGCCGCTGATGAAAACCACCGTGCACAGGTCGAGCAGGTAGATCAGCAACAGCTTCTTGCCGACGCTCAGGTTGGAGAGCCTGCGCAGCAACGGCGCCGTGGCGCGCGTGAATGCACCGGTCGTGGGGGCCGGTGCGGCGTAGGCAGAGTCCATCAGGCGGAAGTTCCTTGTGGGCGGTGCGGCGCGTGTGCGAGGCTCGGATTGCAGAGGCATCGCTGCGCCATTCTGGTGCGGCGCAACATCGGTCGTTGCGTGGACTTCGGCAGCTTTGCACGACTATTGAGGACTCTTCTTCTGCACGAAGCGACGCAGTGCACGCGACACCGCTTCGCTTTGGCCTGTGCTGCAGGCCATCTCGGCTTGCAGCAGCGCCGCCGACGCGTCAGAACAGCGCGCGCTCGATTCCGAGAAGCTGTTGGCGATCTGCGTGATGTCGATCGGCGCGTCCAACAGCTGCTCAACCTGCGCCCCACGGCGTCACCGCAATGCCCAGGGCCAGGGCGGTTGCGCGGGTGGACTTCAGATGAAACGACGAACCCGGATCTCCCGGGCCAAGAAACGACCGCGAGTTGCGTCAGGGAGAGCACGATCTCTTTCATCAGTTCGACGCGCTTCATGTCGAGATCCGGCGCCAGACTTTCGAAGCCGGTGATATTGCCGCCGGCCGGGCAAGGCTGGCGAGCAGGCCGGTTTCGACGCCGGCATGTGTATTGGCAACGATGGTATTGCTCGTCGCCTTCTTCGCCGCAAATGCAGCCGGGCCCGCGTGCCACCAGCACATCGACCTTCAGCCGTACCAATTCGGAGGCCAGTTCGGGCAGTCGCTCCGGCTTGTCGTCTGCGTACCGGTTCTCGAAAATCACGTTTTTGCCATCGACCCATCCGAGCGCTTGCAGATCTGGTGCGAACCAGTTCGAAGTTCGAGGCTCGCCATAGCCGAGCGCGAGAAAGCCGACCCGCGGCAACTTTGCCGCTCGCTGTTCGACTGGCGGTGGCGGGCGTAGCTGGCCGAAACCCATCCAGCGCCATGCCTTCAGAACGATTACTGGCACACTGCGGCGGTGAGGTGAATGTGCCGAGAGGCGTTTGATGCGGGAGTCGACGATGCGAATCGGATGGCGTTGGCTTTTGCTGGTCGCCCTGGGTGTCGTTGTCATGCGATGGGCGCTGGAGCGAACGCGGAGGCCGTTGCAGGAAGACGAGGCCAGGGTCTATTGCGACGAATTTGAGCGCATGCAGGACGCCTGAGCAGCGCAAGCAGCGGGGGCACGCGTAAACCAGCATTGGCCACGGGCAATGCGCTGGCACAGACCGTGAGTTCAGGGTGTTACCGCGATCGAGCGCAACCGCTGCACAGGGGCCGCCCAATCCACCAGCACGATGTGCCGTTGGCGATCGAACGCCAACGTCGGCTTTGCCGCCAGCATTTCGAGCAGCTCACCGTCAGTTGTGGGTCGGACCCTGCCAGCCAATCCGGCGAACTCGCCGCCTGGTAGCGGTCATCCACATTGATGATGCCGGTTTGCAGACGCTCGCCGCAGATGGCCCCGGCAACAAGCGTGTGCCCGGTGCCCGGCGGCTTGGAGGTCGCTCAATCCTGGCGAATGGAGTCAACCGGCGCAGCGGACTACAGCTCGCTGTAGGGCAGTTCAAGTCTGGCAGCGGCCCATCAACTTCCCGGATTGCTGCCACTCAACGTTCGAGCCAATCCGGGACCGACGGTGGGACCCCAGACCCCGGCCACCGAAATTGCACACTGTATCCATAGGCGCAGCCTCGTGGCCCGCCGTTCGGGCTCAGTTTGACCGAGGGCTGGTCGCCCGCCCGCTACGGCCCTGAGCACTGACTTCCTACGACGGCTCGAACATGATGATCTTGCACTCGGACGTTCCGGTGTTCTCAAGCACGTGGCCAGGAATGGGAGCCTGCACTATCGCGGTGCCTGCGCGAGGATTGAAGTCGCGGAAAGTACCATCGGGCATGTGGACGCGCACACTGCAATCGACAAGATAGTAGGCGGCGGAAGCAGGGTGCGAGTGCAGTTGATCGCGTTGACCGGGCTTCCACGTCACTGCAATCACGCGGTACTGAGTGTTTTCGGCGATTACCTTGTATATGTCCGGCGATGCTTCGAACGACCGCGGGAGACCTTGTGCTAGAAGCGAACCAGGGGTAAGGAAGGCGAGTGCAAACGGCACGGCCAGGAGGG
>DASQFA010000546.1:0-3994 GCA_035633375.1 Rubrivivax sp. | reverse complement strand
GGGCCCGCGACCGCAGCCTGGTCGACGGCGTGCCATTGAAGATCCTGCGCCACTTCGAGCCTGAACAAGACTGGTTGCTCGAACCCGGCGACATGCTCTACCTGCCGCCGAAATGGGCACACGACGGCGTGGCGGTGGGTGAATGCATGACCGCATCGGTCGGCTTTCGCGCGGCGCAGCCGGCAGAGCTGGCGCGTGAGCTGCTGCAACGCCTGGCGGATGCCATCGAGCCTGCCGATTCCCCGCGCCTGTATGCCGATGCCGGCCAGCCCGGCACAGCCACGCCGGGCGCGATACCGGCGCCGCTCCAGGCATTTGCGGCGCAGGCCCTGCAGCACGCGCTGCGCGACCCGCGCAGCGTGCAACGCGCGCTGGGCGAGCTGCTGACCGAGCCCAAGGCTCGCGTCTGGTTCGAAGCGCCGTCGCGCCGCGTGGATTTGTCGCATGGGCTGCGCCTGCAGCGTCGCACGCGCATGCTGTACGACGATGATCATGTCTTCATCAACGGCGAAGCATTTCGCGCCGGCGGGCGCGATGCCCGGTTACTGCATCGCCTGGCCGACCGGCGATGCCTGCCGGCAGCAGAAGTGGCGCGCCTGAGCGCTGCAGCGCGCAACGTGCTTGCAGAATGGGCCATGGCCGGCTGGCTGGAAGGAGCTTGCAATGAGCACGACTGACGCGGATTCGGCACCGCTGCAAACGCCGATCGAATCGCGTGGGGAGTTCCTCGCCGCGCTGCACGATGCGGTGGACAGGGCGGTGACACGGGGCGCGCGGCGCATGGTCTGGGTGGATGCGGACTTTGCCGAATGGCCGCTGGAAGACGCGGCGCTGCTGCAGCGCCTGACCGACTGGCTGCGCCTGCCGCAACGCCAGCTGGTGCTGCTGGCTGCGGACTACGGCGACATGCGCCGGCGGCGTGCGCGCTTCGTGGCCTGGTACCGACAGTGGTCGCACGCCATCAACGCCTTCGGCCCGTCCAGCGACGATGTGGCCGAACTGCCCTGCGTGTTGTGGGCCGAGCGCGCCGCGTTGGTGTTTTTGTTGGACCCCTTGCGCTGGCGCGGCTGGGCCGTGTCGGACGCGCTTGCGCAGCGCCAGTGGCGCGACCGGATCGATGCAATTTTGCAACGCTCGGAGCCCGCGTTCCCGGCCACGACGCTCGGCCTTTAGGGAAATCCACTAGCCAGCCTATACTCGCAGGCTGGGCTTTGGACAGCGATGTCTTGCCTTCTTTGCATGATCTGGCCTCATGTCTGTGCAGCGGGCCGGCACCCAAAACTGAACCTGTCTCATCCAAACACTAGAGGAATCTCCCCATGAACAAGTCGCTCATCCTGGCCTCCCTGGTTGCCGCCGTCGCCCTGTCGGCTTGCGGCAAGAAGGAAGAAGTCGCCCTGCCGACTGCTACCCCCGCCGCTACGCAAGCTGCAGCAGTGGCTGCTTCGGCTGCGGCCGCGGCTTCGGCCGTGGCAGGCGCCGCTACTTCGGCGGCTTCAGCCGCCGTCAGCGCCGCGTCCGCCACCGCGGCTGCCGCAACCGAAGCCAAGGATGCCGCCGGCAAGGCCGTGACCGAAGCCAAGGAAGCTGCGGCCAAGGCCATGGGCGCTGCCGCGTCGGCCGTCAAGCCCTGACCGAAGCGCTTCGCCGGATGAAAAAAGGCCGCCCCAGGGCGGCCTTTTGCTTGGTGCTCTTGCCAGGCATGCGCTTGCCTGAAACAGGGCTTACTTCAGCTCTTCGGCCAGCATCGTGACGATGCGCTTGCTGTTCTCGCCCGCATCCGGCGCGCCTTGCGAGTTGAGTACCGCGACGATGGTCTTGGTGCCATCGCTCTTCAGTGATACCTGGTACTTCAACGCCGCGCCGCTGGAATCGGTGGAGGCGCCAAACAGCTTTGCAAAGAACCCCGGGGTGGCGTCCTGACCGGCGGTCTTCGGGTCCACATAGCGCACGAAGTACAGACCCGCCGCGCGGTCGCGGTCCTCTACGGTAAAGC
This sequence comes from Rubrivivax sp., assembly GCA_035633375.1. Lineage (GTDB taxonomy): Bacteria > Pseudomonadota > Gammaproteobacteria > Burkholderiales > Burkholderiaceae_C > Rubrivivax. The sequence continues at coordinate 1,998 of DASQFA010000546.1, read as the reverse complement.
CCGAACGGTCGAGCGCGATGCCCACGCGCCGCCAGGCGCGGTCCAGGCCGTCGTCGACTTCCAGGGTGGCACCGGGTTGGCCGGATAGAACGCGCGCGCGTTGCGGCACGGGTTCAGCCGTCACCGGGTTGGCCACCGCGCTGCGTGCCACTGTGTCAGCGGCCCCCAGCTTGACCAGCATTCGCGACAGCATCTCGGATTCCATCTGCTCATCGGGCGGGCGGGGTTGCCAGCGGGTGGCATCCTTTTGTGGCGAGGTATAGACCTCTTCCATGCCCTTGTGAGTGACGAAGATCTCGCTGCCGGTGGGCGTGCGCTCGATGCGCGTGCGGTACTGGTCCAGCTCGCCGGTGGAGTACACCGAATCCAGCAACGTGCCGATGGTCCTGCGGACAATGTCCTGGGGCAGCTTGGCGCGGTTCTCGGCCCAGTTGGTTTCCATCACGCCGGTGGCGGCATCGTTCTTCACCAGCGTGAAGCCCAGGTCCTGCCAGAAGCTGACAAGCTGCGGCCAGACTTGTTCGGGGTTCTTCGGCACGCTGAGCCAGCGCCGTGCGCCATCGCGCTCGACCTTGAATTCGCCCAGCGCACCCGGGGCCACACTGCTGCTGACGCTGGCATTGGTGCGTGTCACACCTGCCGCGGGGATGGCACTGGCGCTGATCGTCCCACCCTGCTTCTGGTAACGCCCGTCGTTCTTGAGTTGTGTCAGATCCGGCGGAACCTCGAGCGGGTTGGTCTTGGTCGCGGCACCGCGATAGTCGACGCGGTCACCCGAAAACGCGCTGCTGAAGGTGCAGCCCGCCAGCACCAGGGGCAGTGCCAGCAAGCACAGGACGGACGGCTTGCCGCCAGGGATACGGTTCAAGTTCAGTTCTCCGGCGCCCCGCGAGAGGGGCGCAATACAGGCATCGATTAGGGGCGTGGCCTATCCGCAAGTTCCGTCGCGCTGCCCTCAGCGCAAGCCACTGGCATGCAACGCCTGGTGTACGGTGGCCTGGCCGGCGCTGGTCAGCGGCAGGATCGGCAGGCGCAGGCTGGCGCCGCACAGGCCCAGTTGTGCCATCGCCCATTTGGTGGGTGCCGGGCTGGGCTCGCAGAACAGGTCGCGATGCAAAGGCAACAGGCGCAGATGGATCTCGGTGGCGCGCCGCACCTGGCCCTCGATGGCGGCCATGCACATTTCGTGCATGGCGCGCGGCGCCACGTTGGCGGTGACGCTGACATTGCCGCGCCCACCCAGCAGCATCAGTGCCACGGCCGTGCTGTCGTCGCCCGAGTAGATGGAAAAGCCGCTCGGCGCTTGCTTGATCAGCCAGGCCGCGCGCGCGATGTCGCCGGTGGCTTCCTTGATGCCAACGATGCCGCTGACCTGCGCCAGGCGCATCACCGTGTCGTGCTGCACGTCAGCCACGGTGCGCCCGGGCACGTTGTACAGCACCAGCGGGATATCCACCGCCTCGGCGATGGCACGGAAGTGCCGATAGATGCCTTCCTGCGACGGGCGGTTGTAGTACGGCACCACCTGCAGCGTGCAGTCGGCGCCCACCTGCTTGGCAAAACGCGACAACTCGATGGCCTCGGCCGTGGCATTGCCACCCGCGCCGGCCATGATCGGCACGCGGCCGGCGGCATGCTCCACCGAAACGCGGATGATTTCGCAGTGCTCATCCACCGTCACCGTCGGAGATTCGCCGGTGGTGCCGACGACGCCGATGCAGTTGGTGCCTTCGGCGATGTGCCAGTCGATCAGGCGGCGCAGAGCCGGATAGTCGACGCTGCCGTCTTCAAGCATCGGGGTGACCAGGGCCACGATGCTGCCAACAATGGGTTTCATGCGCTTTCCTTGCAATCGGCCGATTTTACGCGCCTGCGTCAGGTGCCTTGCATAGCGGATAGCGCGCCGGCACCGCGGGCGTGGCGGTGGCCGCCACCGCGGCGATGCGTTGCACGAAACGCGCCGGCGCATCCAGGAAGCCGTCCTCGTAGGCCACGATG
>DASQFA010000545.1:0-3301 GCA_035633375.1 Rubrivivax sp. | reverse complement strand
GGCGACCGCGAGGAATGCCTGGCCGCGGGCATGGACGACTACGTGACCAAGCCGATCCGGGTGGACGCGCTGGTGCAGGCGTTGCTGCAGGCGAAAGCCCGTGATGAGGGCACCGTTTGATGCCTACACGCCTACACCGCCACCGACCGCGCCTCGACGCTCACCTTCAGCTGCAGGCGAATGGCGTCGATGATCGCTGCCAGGTTGTCCATACCGGGGTTGCCCTTGGCCGACAACATGCGGTGCAGGCTCTTGCTTGGCTTGGCGGTCAGCGTGGCCAGTTGCTCGAAGCCGAGCGTGGCGTTGACCAGATCGCGCAGCATGAGCCGGGCGATCTCCGGTTCGCCGTTCAGGAACAAGGTGGCCGCCTCGTCCAGCAAGGCTTGGGCGAACGCTGGATCGCGCTCCACTCTTTCGCTCACCGTGTGCTTGAAGTCACGCGTCAGTACCATGGCATTCAGCTTTCGTTCTGGCCGCCGCCGGCCGCCCGCTGTCGGGCCCTCTTGCGCGCCTTGTATTCGGCCAGCAGGACCCTGGCCTGGTCGATATCCCGTTGCTGGCCGCGTTTGGTGCCTCCGCCAAACAACACGACCAGCGCATCCCCGTCCTTGGCCAGATAGACCCTATACCCGGGCCCCCAGTCGATGACGACCTCACCCAACCCGCCAAACCACTTGATGCTGGACGTATTGCCCAGCTCGAGCCGCAGCTTTGCCGTCGTGACCTTGGCGGCAGCGCGGGCGTCAAGACTGTCGAACCATCGCTTGTACGGGTTCGATCCATCTTCACGCAGGTACTCTTCGACCACCAAGCCCATGCCATATGGTAACGCATTCGTTACCAATGTCGCCAGCAACGGCATCGAGGCCATCGAATGCCGCGACCGCGAAGAGTGCCTCGCCGCCGGCATGGACGACTACGTGACCAAGCCGATCCGCGTCGATGCGCTGGTGCAGGCGCTGCTGGGCGCTGGGCCGCGCAATGCCTGAACTACCGCAACACCACGAGATGCGCTCTGCGCTCCGCGTCGCTGGCCAGCAGCGCGGCCACGCCGCTGTCGAAGGTGAGCAGCTTCATGCCGGCGCGCATGGCCGTGGTGAGCAGGTAGGCGTCGGTCACCTGGCGATGGCCGACGATACCGCCTGTGCACACACGCAGCGTGTCATCGAAGGCGAAGTCCAGCGGCACCAGGCGGTGCCCCGAATGGGCCAGGATGTGGCGCAGGACGCCCGTGACCTCGGCGATGGACTTGGACTGCCCACCAAATGCCGGCTGGCTGGTGATGCGCACAAAGGCCGCCTGGGTCATGGCGCAACTGCCCCAACCCCGCTGCGCATGACCGCTGAACCAGCGCTGCACGCTGGCGTGATGCTCGTGCTTGGGCCAACTCAGCGCGATGAGCGCATTGGCGTCCAGCAAATGCATGGGGTGTGCGGGCATCGCGCTTCAGGGCGACTCGTCCAGCAGGGCCTTCACCTGAGCGGCCGTCACCTGCGGAGCGTCAGGCGGAAGTTCGAAGACCCAAGCCTGGCCCTTCTTCTTCAGCGTCATCGGCGGCGCACTGGCGCGGCGGATCAACTCCGACACCGCCTGGCCCAGGCGCAGCGAGCGCGCCTTGGCGTAGGTCCGGGCCAACTCGGCCGCGTCGTCGTCGAGCGTGAAGGTGGTTCGCATGGCGGCAAATGATGCAGTTGTGGAGGAATGATGCATTCTAACGTTCACCGAATCACCGGAGCCTAGCCCGTGACCCCCTCACTTCCTGGCGACATCGCCGTCCTGGCCCGCACCGGCAAGCAAGCCCAGGCCATCGCCGCCGCCACCGCGGCGCTGGCCGCACCCAGGCTGGGCAAGGCCGAACACCTGGGCTTGCTCGACCAGCGCGCCGAAGCGCTTATTGCCGAGGGCCGATTCGACGACGCCGCGCGCGACGCCGAAGCCATGCTGGCGCTAGCCGGCGACACGCCGGCGCTGAAGGTCCAAGCCCTGATGCGCCAGGCGCTGGTGCTGATGCGGCTGAGCCAGAACAAGCAGGCGCTGGCCGTGGCCGAGCAGGCCCTGGCCCTGGCCGAAGCCGGCCGCGACAAGGCCCTGCAGGCCCACGGCGTGCTGTGCCTGGCCGAAGCGCAGTTGCGCGCCGGACAGCATGCTGCCGCGGTGCCCAGCGCACAGCGCGCGGCCGCAATGTTCGAAGCGGCAGGCGAAACGCTGCACCTCGGCCGTGCGTATTGGGTCATGGCCTTTGCGCAGACCCGCCTGTCGCACAACGAGGCCTCGCGCAACGCCGCGATGCGTGCGCTCGCGCTGGCGCGCCAGTCCGGTGACGCCCACGGCCTGGCCAACGCACTCAACGTGCTCAGCTTCAGCTGCCAGGACATCGCCGCGCGCCTGGTGCTGCTGCAGCAGGCCGCCGAGGCCTTCGACCGCGCCGGCTATGCCTATGGCCGCATGCTGGTGCTTGGCAACCTGTCGCTGGCCTTCGGCGAGCTGGGCCTGTGGCGCCATGCCTGCAGGCTGGGCGAGCAATGCATCGCCATGGCCGAGCGCATGGGTGCGCGACTGAACCAGGCGCTGGAAACCGGCGCGGTGCTGGTGTGGAAGATCGCGCTGGGCGAGCTGGCCGAGGTGCACGCGCGCTGGCCGGCCTACGACGCGCTGGTGGCGTCGCTGGACGAGCCGCTGACTCGCAAGGACCGCGAACACTGGACCATCACCCTGGCCCTGGCCGAAGGCGATGTCGCCGGCGCGTTGAAGCGCCTGCGCGCGTTTCTGCGCCAGGTGCGTGCCCACGAGCCCGGCCTGGAGCTGTATGTGCTGATCCCGCTGGCCCGTGCGCTGCTGCTGCAGGGTGACGCGGCCGCGGCCTTACGCGCCACGCAGCGCGGCATCGAGTTGCAGCGCGAGCGCGGATTTGCCCGCACCGGTTTTGGCCAGAGCCAGGACATCTGGTGGTGGCACCACTGCGCGCTGGCGGCGCTGGAGCGTGACGACGAAGCCTGGACGGCACTGCAGCAGGCGCATGGCCTGATGCTGGTGGCGGTGCGCAACCTGCACGACGAAGGCCTGCGCCGCAGCTACCTGAACAAGCTGCAGGTGAACCGCGAGCTGGTGCCGGCCTGGCTGCGCGCATCGGCACAACGCGGCCTGCCGGATGACCAGCGCCTGGAACACCTGCGTCTGCCCAGCAGCCTGGCCGACCCCTTCAAGCGCCTGGTGGACAGCGGCCTGCGCCTGAACCAGCTGCGCAGCGAGGCCGCGCTGCACGACTTCCTGATCGACGAAGTCACCGAACTCAGCGGCGCCG
>DASQFA010000544.1:0-2073 GCA_035633375.1 Rubrivivax sp. | reverse complement strand
CGGGGCACTGGATCTGGGGTGCCGGCCCGGTACTCCAGTTGCCGACCAACAGCAACTCGGAACTGGGCAACAAGAACTGGGGACTGGGGCCTTCGGCTGTCGTCCTGCACCTCGAAAAGGGCAACCCGTGGGTCTATGGCGTCTTGGTCAATAACATCTGGTCGCTCTCCAGCAACCAGCAGGGCGGTTCGTACAACAACGGCCTGATCCAGCCCTTCGTGAACTACAACTTCGAGGGCGGGTTCTATCTCGTCTCGGCGCCCATCGCAACGGTCAACTGGAAGGCCGACAGCAGCCAGCGCTGGACCGTTCCGCTGGGTGGCGGCGTCGGCAAGATCTTCCATCTCGGCAAGCTGCCGGTGAACACCCAACTGTCGGCCTACTACAACGTGATCAAGCCCGATGACGGCGCCAACTGGCAGATCCGTGCGCAGGTGCAACTGATGTTTCCCAAGTGATTGCGGCGCGCGGCGGAGCCTGAATTTCCGTTCCGGCGCGCGCAGACCCCCAATGAATGTCCATGCATGAGGAACGAATCATGAAGCACCGACCCACGCTGTCCCTTCTGCTCATCGTCGTCAACGCCCTGTTCCTTTGTGCGGCAGCGCTCGCTCAGGATGCCGGTTCGGGCAAGCCGCCGCCCGACCCGTGGCCGCGTGTGGTCGATCTGGCCAACGGCCAGGTGCTGGCCTACCAGCCGCAGGTCATCACCTGGGCCGACAACAGGCTCGAGTTCCGCGCGGCGCTGGCCATCAAGCCGCAGGGCGCGAAGGAAGAAAGCTTCGGCACCATCGTCGCCAGCGCGCGCACCCAGGTCGACAAGCTGTTGCGAACCGTGACCTTCGAGAACCTGCGCATCTTGAAGATCGACTTTCCGACCCTGCCCGAAAACGGCGCAGCCTACGCCGGGCAATTGAAGACGCAGTTCGCCAAACAGGTGCGCACGATCGCGCTCGATCGCCTCGAAGCGTCGCTGGCGCTGGCCGGCATCAAGCCGCCGACGGTGGCGGTGCAGAACGATCCGCCGCAGGTCATCGTCAGCTACTCGCCGGCGATCCTGGTGCCAATCGACGGCGCGCCGGTGTTGAAGACGGTGCCCGACGATTCGCGCTTCCAGCGCGTCATCAACACGCGGGCGCTGATCCTGCAGGGCGGGTTCGAACAGAACTTTTACCTCCACGTCTACGACGGCTGGCTCGAAGCGAGTGCAATCGGCGGGCCGTGGACGCTGTCGCAGGTGCAGCCGATCGGCATGGACCGGGTGGCCGCATCGATCGCCAAGTCCGGCACGGTGGACATGCTCGACGGTGGCAGCAGCGCCCAGCCGAAACCCTCGCTGGCCAACGGCGTGCCGGCGATCTACACCAGTCAGGTGCCGGCCGAGCTGATCGTCTTCAATGGCCAACCGAACTTCGTGCCGATCACCGGCACGCAACTGCTGTGGGCCGCCAACACCACCAGCGACACGCTCATCGACACCGCCAATAGCAACTACTACGTGCTGATGTCGGGACGCTGGTTCCGCGCCGCCGCACTCACCGGCCCGTGGACCTTCGTGCCGAACGATGCGCTGCCGGCCGACTTCGCGCGCATTCCGCCGCAGGCGCCGGCGGGGGCCGTGCTGCCAACGGTGGCCGGCACGTCGCAGGCGCAGGAGGCGGTGATCTCGAACTCGATCCCGCAGACGGCGACGGTGCCGCTGAAGAACGGGCCCACCTTCACGCCCAATTTCGACGGCCCGCCGCAGTACTCACCGATTGCCGGCACATCGCTGAGCTACGTCGTCAATTCGTCCGAGCCGGTGATCCAGGTGGCGCCGAACGCCTACTACGCGGTGGTCGCGGGCGTGTGGTTCACCGCGCCGGGCATCACCGGGCCGTGGACCATCGCCACCTCGGTGCCACCAGTGATCTACACCATCCCGCCGTCGTCGCCGCTGTTCTACGTGACCTACGTGAAGATCTACGAGGCCACGCCGCAATACGTCTACACCGGCTACACGCCAGGCTACCTGGGCACGGTGGTGTCGCCCTACGGCACCGTGGTCTACGGCACCGGCTACGCCTATGCACC
>DASQFA010000543.1:0-2954 GCA_035633375.1 Rubrivivax sp. | reverse complement strand
GACTACCAGGCGGAACGGTTCCGAGAGTCACCGAGGTCCAACGGCTCCGCGACAATGCATCATGCCCGTCACCCGTCGCGTCAGCGTCATCCTCCCCGACGATCGTTGGTGCAATACGTCAGAGAACGTCTTCAAATGGGCCATCGTCGAGCGCATAGAAGCGCTCGGACTGGTGGCCGAGATCTTTCACGATCCGCGCGGCACAGCGAGCCTTTGTGCCCCCATGGCCTGGTCCGCGGTCAATGCCGACTACATCAGCCGGCGCTGCGTTGGCGCGGCTCTCATCGGCCTGCCGCGCTGGCGTTTCGACACGCCACAGGGCTCCGTCCAGCTGCCTACCGAGTTCAGCCACTTCGAGGGCGCATTGGCCTGGCAGCTCAAGCTGCCCTTGTTGGTGCTGGTGCAACACGACGTCATGCGCCGGGTGGTCTTCGACAACAGCTTTCACGGTCGTGTCGGCGAATTCCCCGCTGGCGCGGGGCCGGAATGGCTGGAGACACGCGACTTCACCACCCCGTTCAATGTCTGGCAGCGCGAATTGTCCGGACGCCGCGACGTTTTCCTGGGCTACTGCGGCGCGTCAACCGCAACGGCCCGCGCGATCAAGCGATATCTGTCCGAGCAGGGCGTGACGGTGCTCGACTGGCAATCCGACTTTCCACCCGGGCAGAACATCCTGCAGCAGATTGGCCGCGCCAGCGACCGCTGCAGTGCCGGCATCTTCCTATTTACCCGTGACGACGAACTGGCGGCGCCCGGCGAAGGGCACGAGGCGGTGCCGCGCGATAACGTCGTTTTCGAGGCCGGCTATTTCATTCATGCCAAAGGGAAGGACCGCGTGCTCGTGGTGCGCGAGGAAGGGGCCAAGATGCCCGCCGACTTGGGCGGCGACATCTACGCGTCGCTCCCTGATCGCAACCACATCGGCCCCATACTGGAAAGCTTGCGGCGCTTTGTGGCGGCCTTGTAATCGTCACTTTCCCTTCCAGCGCCGCGAGACTCGTGCTCGGAGATCAACGAACCTGGGCCTGACATCTATGCATTGGGGTCGAGGGCGGGTCCTGTAGTGCCTGATTGCGTCGCCCTGAACCTGCCAGTCGCGGCTGATCGCCATACAGCCACGGCCTCCAATAGTGAGTCCCGGCCACTTCCAGCCACAGGCGACAGCCAGGTTACTGGCCTCCCGTCTCATCATCCACAAGATGGAGAAGGCTGCAATCTGATCAGACAGCGGCAGGCACACAAAGGTTGGCGGCCTTCGCGCCCTTCCGATCAGCGCGCGGCGACGGCTAGAGCATCAGGTTGCCGCCTATCGATCCCGCGCACCGTCTACTCGGCAACTTCAGAGCGTCTTCTCGAAGAACTTCACGACATCGGCATCGAAGCCCACATGAAACGCCGCCCGATCGAAGCCCGCCGAGCTCGTGCAGATCGCAGGGGCGATCGAAGCGAGCGCCATGCTGCAGGGGGCGAGAAAATCGTAGTGACCGGCATTCGCAACAACGTGATAGTCCGGTGCTTCGGGCAATGCCAGTCGCACGGCCTCTGCATACCGGGGGTGCGGCACGATGGCATCGTTCTCGGCGCGCCACAGTTGCACCGGCACCCTGACGTTCCTCAGACCGTCCGGCGAAAACGTGAATCCGAGCGCCGGCGCGGCAATCACGGCGGACTTGATGCGCGCGTCGGCGACCGCAAGGGTGGCGGGTACGGCGACCGGGCTTGCGCTCCGGGCCACCAACTGGCATGCGAAGTCACCGGGATACTCCCGGCACATCGGACCGATCTTCGTGTGGTCCGGGACGCCACCGATGATCGCGAGCGTGGTGAATCCGCCGGCGGAATGGCCGAACATGCCGACGCGCTGCGGATCGATCGACGCATGCCCTTCCCAGGTGGCCAGCATGTGGTCGATAACGCGACTGACCTGCCTCGGCCTGTCCATGATGTCGACGCTGCGGCTGTGGTCGGCGTAGTTGTCACCCGTGTGGTTCATGGCCACCACGACGAAGCCCGCGTCGGCCAGGGCGATGGCCGTGTCGAAATGTCCGAGGTTGGAACCACCCGTTCCATGGGAGATCACGATCATTGGCATGGCTTTGCCGTTCACCGGCGCGTTCATGGCCACGGTCATCGTCGTCGGACCCATGGCCACCGGATTGGCGTCAGCTTGGCTCGGATACCAGATGCCGATCACGATGGGCTTGCCACCCGGGTCGGCGGCGAGGCCTTGCTGGAAGCCGGTAGCGTGGACACCGGTGCCGGCGAACATGCTCGCCATCGCCGCGACGGCGCACAGCAGCTTGGACTTGTTGGTTTTCATGGGAGGGCAGCCTGCTGTGGAGAGAGCGGCGATTGTCAGCACGACCGTTGGAGAGGTCGTGCACGCTGCGACGAAGCGGCAGTCCGAATCGCCAAGCGGAGAGCCCGCATGCACCTTACTCCTCCCACTGGAAGCGCGCCAGTGCCACGGCATAGAACAGAAGGGTGAAGCCCAGCAGTGCAACCACGGGCAGCAGCGCCGCCTGCAGCGGCAGTCCGCGCCAGGTCATGGCATCGATGCGATCGATGGCCCAGTGCGTGGGCATCCACAGCGACACCAGGGCCTGGCGCCGCTCGTCAGGCAGGTTGCCGGCCTGCTGCATCTGCGCGTGCAGCTCACGCACCGCCGGGCTGCCGCTGCCGAAGGCTGATTCGCTGACCGGCTACAGCACATGCTGGGCCAGCAGCCCCTTGACCAGCGACAGCGACGCGCCGGTCATGCCTACGTCGTAGGGCCTGCAACGGGTGCCTGCATGCGGGTCCGACCGGCAGCTTTGAGGCGGCGAGATCAGGACAGCGGATGTCTCTTCAGGGTCGGGCCTTGACAGCCGATCCGGCGAACTCGCCACCTGGAACCAACCATCCAGACCGACAATGCTGGTCATGCTCAAGGCTGTGACCATCGCCGGTGC
>DASQFA010000542.1:0-1567 GCA_035633375.1 Rubrivivax sp. | reverse complement strand
CCAGGATGGCACCGGCCACCACCGGGCCGACCACGCGCGACAGGTTCATCGAGATGCCGTTCAGCGCCATCGCCGAGCCCAGGTGCTCGCGCGATACGACCTCGGGCACGATGGCCGAGAACACCGGCCAGCGCATCGCCAGGCCGATGCCGTTGGCGAAGGTCAGCGCCAGCAGCAGCGGCGCGGTGAGCGAGTTCGTCAGCGCCAGCGTGGCCAGCAGCAGCGCCGTCAGCGCAACCCACAGCTGCGTGGCGGCGAAGTAGCGGCGGCGGTCGACGATGTCGGCCAGCGCACCGCTCGGCAGCCCGAGCAGGAACACGGGCAGCGTCGAGGCCGTCTGCACCAGGGCCACCATCACCGGGCTGGTGGTCAGCGAGGTCATGACCCAGGCGGCCGTGACGTCGTTCATCCACATCGAGATGTTGGCGGCAAACGACGCCAGCCACAGGTTGCGAAACACCGCTTCGCGCAGCGGCGCCAGCGTGGGGCTGCGCGTCAGCGCATCGAGCAGCGTGGGCATCGGTCAAGCATAGCGGCTGCGCCAGCAGCAAGGCGCTCGGCGAACGCGCGACGTGCGTTGCGACACCGGTACCGCACCGCGCCAGGGGTCGCGTCGTGGCCGCGGCGTCGGCCGAATCGAGCCCGACTTCGATCCGATGGCTACAAAATCGAACGGTGTCGAGGGCCTGAAATGGCGCAGTGAGGCTCTACGTAGCCAGGCTTCTTGCGGACATTCGCTGCAACCCTTTGCGCTCGCTGGCCGGCATTGGGGTGGCCAACTCCGTTCAGAGAATGCCTATTCTCTGCGTTGGCCACCCCAATACCGGCCGGGTTCGTGGTCCGCCATCGCCCATGAAACGCCCCGCTGCCCGAGAGCAGCGGGTATTTGGGCTAGCCGAAAACCACCGCCGCTGGCCGCAAAGAGCCTTTGCTCGAAGCAACAAAGCTGCCGCACAGAGGAGCCACCACGCGCCGTGAACCGGGCTCGCCCGCTCCCGCTGTTCGTTTGCGGGCGGGTCAGGCCTCGTCCTGGAAGGCTTCCTGGCGCTTGTTCTTGATCGAAGGCAGCGACACCACGATGATCATCAATGCGGCGGCGGCCAGCAGCCCGGCCGACAGCGGCCTCGTCAGGAAGGCCGACCAGTCACCGCGGCTGAGCAGCAAAGCGCGGCGCAGGTTTTCTTCCATCATCGGCCCGAGGATGAAGCCCAGCAGCAGCGGCGCGGGCTCACAGCCCAGCTTGAAGAAGGTGTAGCCGACGATGCCGAAGCCGGCCGCCATGAAGACGTCGAAGTTGTTGTTGTTGAGCGTGTACAGGCCGATGCAGCAGAAGGCCATGATCGCCGGGTAGAGGAAGCGGTAGGGCACCGTCAGCAGCTTGATCCAGATGCCGATCAGCGGCAGGTTCAGAATGATGAGCATCGCGTTGCCCACCCACATCGATGCGATCAGGCCCCAGAACAACTCGGGGTTGCTGGTCATGACCTGCGGGCCGGGCTGGATGCCCTTGATGGTCATCGCCCCGACCATAAGCGCCATCACCGCGTTCGGCGGGATGCCCAGCGTC
>DASQFA010000541.1:0-4408 GCA_035633375.1 Rubrivivax sp. | reverse complement strand
GCACTCGTCGGCAACGAGCAGATCGCAGTCCAGCGGTGAATCCTGCTTGCGCTTGAACTGACCTGTCGCCGGATCCACCTCCAGCAATCGATGGATGGTCTTGGCCTCCAGGCCCGTCGACTCCGACAGCCGCTTGGCAGCACGGCCAGTGGGTGCGCACAGCAAGGCCTTGACCTGCTTGGCACGCAGGATCGTCAGGATGGAATTGACCAGCGTCGTCTTGCCCACACCCGGGCCGCCGGTGATGACGAGCAGCTTGGACTTCAGCGCCAAGGCAACGGCGTCCTTCTGACTGGCGGCCAGATCGATCCCCAGCTTGCGTTCCACCCACGGGATGGCCTTGTCGGCGTCCACTGCCGGCCAGGTGGGCCTGCCTGTGCAAAGGCGCCTGATCTGGTCGGCGATGGAGCGCTCAGCCTGGTACAGCGGCGCCAGGAAGACACAGGGCTGCTGGTCTACCGTGTCGGCCACCAGGATTTCATCAGTGATCTCCTGGTCAATCGCCCGCTCGATGACCTCGCTGGGGATCTTCAGGAGCTCGACCGCCAGCGGTACCAGTTCGGCGTGCGGCAGCCCGCAGTGCCCCTTGGCCGAAGCCTCCGCCAAGGCGTACGACACCCCTGCCTGCGCACGCAGGGGCGAGTCCAGCGCAATACCGACCTTCTGGGCAATCGTGTCCGCAGACAGGAAGCCGATGCCCCGAATGTCCCGTGCGAGCCGGTACGGGTTCTCCTGCACCACGGCGATGGCTTCGGGGCCATAGGTCTTGAAGATCCTCACGGCGCGCGAGGTGGACACCCCGTGGGCGTGCAGGAACACCATGATCTCGCGGATGACCTTCTGGTCGGCCCAGCCGGACCTGATCTTCCTGGCTCGCTTTTCGCCGATGCCACCAATCTCGCGCAATCGCTCGGGTGTTTGCTCGATGACTTCGAAAACAGCCGTGCCGAAGGCGCCGACCAGCCGGCTGGCGTAGACCGGGCCGATGCCCTTGACCATGCCGGAGCCGAGGTAGCGCTCGATGCCGCTGAGGGTGTTCGGCGGCGCGATCTTGACGAACACGGCCCGGAACTGCCTGCCGTACTCGCGGTCGGTAACCCAGTTGCCGGACGCCGAGGCGTACTCACCGGGGGTGACGCTCGGGGCGTGACCTACGAGCGTGATCAGGTCGCGTTCGCCGCGGACCTTCAGCCGCAGCACGCAAAAGCCGCTGTCGGCGTTGTGGAACGTGACTCGCTCGACGAGGCCGGAGAGCTGCTCCATCGAAGGCAGTGAAGGGGCCGTGGTCATGGCCGGCTGGAGTCTATGCCGCGCCTGGTCCCGCGCTGGCCCGAGGAGTGGGCGAGGGCGCTCGGTGGGCTGGCGCACTGCCGTGGAGGGGCTGTACGATTCTGCGGCGCCGAGCGGCGCTTGCGAGAACACACCGTACGCATGCACATCACCGATGCACGTCACTTCCTGGACGACAAGGGCGCCATCGCCCCGCTGCGCGGTCCGGCCAAGGCAATGGCTGACTTTCACGGGGGAGTCATCGCCTACGCCACCGACTTCGACAACCTTGGCGTGACCCTGCCACGATGCTTCAAGTGCAAGAAGGGCACCGTCGAGGCCGCACTGGCCCAGGACGACGCGATCGTCTGGCACTGCCCGCGCTGCCAGGCCGAAGGTCGCATCTCGAACTGGCAAGGCACGCTTTGGGACCTGAGCAAGCGGCCGGACGCGGCAAGCTGAGGTCGGAATAGGAATCGATGGGCATCGGATGCCGCAGGTTCATCGTTGACGACGAAGGCAGGCTTGTTCGGCTGAAAAACAACCTCTTCGAGCGGCTGCTGCGCGATCCACCGCACCACACGCATGCCTGCGTTGGCTGGCCAGCGCGTGCGGATGGCCGAGATCCTCGTCCAACTCGCCGAGCGCAGGTCGATCCGCGTGCTCCGGCGCGTGTACTACGTCGTGAGCTTTGATGACGCTGGTCGCTTGGACACAACGCGATTCCAAGAATAGCAATGGGCACTGGCAGAGTCGGCGCTGGATCGTGTCTTCACTGTGCCCGGCGATGACAGCCATGTCCTCGACGCTGCGTCGCGTTTCATTGCCCAAGGCGGCCGGTGGCGACCGTCGAATGACTTGGCGCAGCGCATCGTCCACGCGGCCCTCGGGTGCGAGTAGTCGAGACCCAGTCGGGCAAGCGATCGATGTCGCTAAAGCGGCCATTCATGGGCACCGGCAATCGGCTATCAGCTGCCGCTCACGCTCGCGGACCGGGTGACAGCAACGTGGCCCATTGCAGTCATCCGGGCCGGCGATTGAACGGTAGCATTGCAGCGATAGCGGCCGGTCACCCCGGGCGGTTTCGGAGCACCGGAGCCACAAGAATCGGGTGCCGGTCGGCGGACGTTCGTGTGGGACGGCAACCGACCCAAACCGGGCATCTGACCGCCGAGATTGGCCGCCGAAATGCAGTCATTGGCAAGTGCAGCCGAGGCCGCGGAACCAGCGCCGCCAGGCGCTGCATGAACTCCAGCGCGCTCATGACCAGGTGTGTGGTGCGTCGTGCTAAGGCGTCTTGAGCTTCAGCTCCACCTGTCCTGCCGCGTTGAGCTGCACCCGCTCGTCGGACAGCGCCGGCCGCGTGATGTAGCGGCACAATTGCTCCAGGCGCTTGCAGTCATGTGCTTCCACCCGCACCGCCGCGTGCAGGCTGAAGCCATCGATGTCAGCGCACAGCGGCTCGTGCGCCGTGGTCTCGCGCGGCATCGCGCCTCGCAAGGTCAGCACCTTCCGCCCGGTGCGGGGATCGAAGGCAATGCGCAAGGTGACTGCTGCCGCCTCTAGCGCGGGCTTGCTGGCAGCGAGGCGGCCCAGTCGGCAACGAGTCGCGCCACGCGGTCGGTGTTGCCGGGCGAAAGAATACGGCCCGTGATCACGTGCTGCAGCGCGTCGGTCGAGTCAGACACATCTACGAGCCTCTTCTCCTTTGCACCGATGCGCGTATACGCGGCGCGTGCCGCTTCGGGATCGATGACACGGTCTTTGGGAGCCAGCAGCATCAGCACCGGGGTTTGCCACTGCTCGAAAGGCAGCGTTCGAGCCAGATGCACGGTCGCCATCAGCGGGTAGAGCGCCTCCACCGGGTAGCGGGTGGTCCAGTAGCGCGCATGTTCCGCGTTGCGCGGCTCGAAGCTGTGCTCCGGCCCGGCCACCAAGCGGGCGATGTCGCGTCCCCAGGGCCAGTTGATGATTTCGGAGGTGCGTTCGCGCAGGCCGAGGTTGGGCGAGATCAGCACCCACGCTGTGTCGTGTTGCGCCTGCGGCTGCTGTGCCAGCCACGCAGCGAGCCCCGCGCCCGTCGAGACCCCGATCACGAGCACGCGTTCACCGAGCAGGCGGCCGATGGCCAGTGCCTCCAGCGCGTCGGCCTTCCAAGCCGCCACGCTCGCACCAGCCAGCGCGGCGCCATCCTGGCCGTGGCCTGTGAGCCGGGTTGCGAAGGTATGCGCGCCGAGAGCGTCCGCGACGACATCCACCAGCGGCGCGGTCTCCTGGCGTGTGGCCGAGAAGCCGTGCAGGTAAACCACGGCCCAGGCCGAGCGCTCGCTGCCGCCACGAAAAAAGCGCACCGCTTTCTCGGTGCCGGGCAAGATGTCGGTGTGGCGCGCCTCGAGTCGTGCCAGATGCTCGGGCAGTGCGCTTGCCGCGGCCGGCAGTTCCGGCACCGGCAGCGGCGCAGCGTCGGCTTCGGAAGTGTTGCTCGGGCCAAGCCAAAGCGCGGTGCCTGCCGCAACGAGCCCGAACGCCGCGAGCCAGCCGACCAAGCCATGACCTCGGGTGACGCTTCTGAACTGGTTCATGTCGCTTCGCCTCATGTCGGCTCGATTCTGTTCGCTGATCTTTGCGAGAGCGTGTCGGGATGCCGCACCCCCTGCGCTGAGCGCGCTCCTGAACGCGGATCTGTCACGGCCACGCATGATGAGGGGCTACGGTTGGCTCCCCGTCAGGAACGAGTCGTTTGCGTTGGATCGCAGTGACGGCACAGGCCGGGCGCCTTGGGGTGGCGGAGAGGCCCGTAGGACTGATGACGTCGGGTAATGCCGATCGAGGAAAGGTAAGTATTCGGTGAACCCGTCCGGCGGAGGGGTTCACCGAATACTTACAGAAGGGCCGGCATCGAACGCCTTCAGCTATTGTCCCGACTCACTTTATCGCCATTCTTTTTCCCGTCACGCTCCCACAGGAGCCGGTGCGGTCAGGTATGCGACGACCTCGCTACCCCTGTGCCTTGATCGGCTTGTGCTTGAAGACGGCCCGAATCACACCGTGGTCGTTGGTGCCGTCGGCCCTGTGATTGTCGAAGTTGAGGTGATCGTTGTTCACGGCCATGCCGTCGAAGAGCCAAAGCCGCTTTCTG
>DASQFA010000540.1:0-14852 GCA_035633375.1 Rubrivivax sp. | reverse complement strand
GAGTGAGGTGGCCGGAAGCGAGAAGGCCCGCGCACAGCCGATGAGCAGCAAGCAGGCGGCCGACATCGGTCAGGTGTTCGAGTTGCTAGGCAAGCTCGGCAGCCCGGTGCTGCGGGCCGATATCGCCAAGTCGCTGGCCAGCCTGGGCAAGTTCGAGGGCATGGCGTTGGATCGCTTGTTCCCGGTGCCCCGTCGGCCTGCGGCGGCGAAGCCTGTTACGCAGAAGGTGGCTGCGAAGAAGACTGCCGCGAAGAAAGTGGCGCGAACTTCCGCCGCTAAGAAACCCCGGCGCAAGGGCTGAACGTTCTCGCTATCGCACCCGCCCAAAGTCGTGCCCGTTGAGCTGTGCGCCGACATGCAGGATTTCGGTCTGCACGCGGCCGTGCACTTCGGTGCCGACGAGCGCAGGTCGCTGGAGCAACTGTGCCGCTACATCACCCGCCCGGCGCTGGCCAACAAACGGATGCAATGCAACGCAGCCGGTCAAGTCGTGCTGAAGCTGAAGACGCTTTGGCGCGATGGCACCACGCACCCGGTAATGTCGCCGCTGGGGTTCTTGCTGCCAGGGGCGTCGCGGGCGCCATAGTCGGCTTCGCGGCGGGGACTTCGTCCCTGTGAATGGCGCCGATGGGTCGACGGCGGGTCCTAGCCGATTCGGTCACTTCGCCCTAAACCTGCCGGTCAGTCCGGACCGCATTGATGCCGCCGGCCATCAACACCGCGTCCCGGCCATTTCGATTTGCGGGCGGGCTGCAACCACGACAGACAAGTTGCTTGCGGTGTACAAGCACTACGACAAGGCGGGAGGCGGAGCGCCGCCTCCGGCACCCGCTATCGCACATGGTGTGGCTGTGCTGGTCAAAATGCCGTTTGGCGGGGGATGTTTATTGCGCCGCCTGCGTGGTCGTCGGCCGCTGCCTGTACGGGCGCTATACCCTGGGCAGCGACATCGTTGCCCGTGCCAGGTCCCAGCACAAGCTGCGCCTGGTGCGCGCACTGTAGGCCGAAGGCGAGCTGGTGGCGATGACCGGCGACGGTGTCAACGACGCGCCGGCACTGAAGACCGCCGACTTCGGCGTGACCTTGGGCCACAAGGGCATCGTTGCCGCGCGGTGGTTTCGAAACTGCGCAACCACCGGCATGAGAGAAAACCAACATCAGATCAATCCTCTGGCCGCCTACGTCTCGGTGCTAAATGCGTGGCCATCGCCGACGGTCCGGGCGCCTCTCATTCCAAACCGATCTGCGCCGTGCCCAGAGGACTGCGATGCCGACCAGGGCCGCAAGCGGGGCCAGTGCGAGAAGTATCGAGGGTAGGATGTGCACGGGAAGCTTTGTGGCGGCAGCGTCGATAGTGATCGTGGATGCTTTCCCGGGCCACACTCAACACCACCGAGCACCATCCGTCACTTCTTCACGAATTGGCCAATGATGTGTGGCGGTTTGTGCGCCGCGAAGTCAAGTGAAAGCCCCCTCGATGCTGCTCTGCGGCCTTTTGCGCGGCGCGCGATCACGCGGTTCGGCGGAAGTGCTGCGTACGACTGGAGCGCGAACCGCCGCGCCCAATCAACCAGCAGTGGCGCGATCGCCTCGATGAAGCGGCGCCACTGGGGTCTAGCTGTCCTCAAAAGGGCGCGGCACCGCTGTGCACCAACCGAACGGCCCTGCGTTACGGCGAAAGCCGCAGCGCTTCCGTCCGGGCCTCATCCACCCCAAGAGGCAGAGGTCGATCAAGTTGCGCATCCGTTCGTCGGCTTTCGGGACGTCGAATAGTCCTTGCCAATGTCGGCTTGGGGTCGCTTGCCGCCCTACACGAACGACCGCTGACCGGCACCCGAGTTTTTTGCTCTTGCGCGCCGAAGCGGCGCAGAGGTGACCGGCCGCTTTCGCTGCATTGCGGTCGTTCAAATCGCCGGCTCGGATGACTGCAATGGGCCACAGAGCTGTCATCCAGTTCGCGAGCGTGAGCGGCACTCCGGCCGTTCGAGCAACTCGAACGAACGACCGGTCTCGCTTGCATTGCTGTCGTTGAGGCCGCCTCCCTCGGGCATCGGCAATCGGCTGGCTCCCCCGCCCGTCGCGTGCTCGAATTGCCTACCGGTAAGCGATCACCGACGTCTCGCTCCGGCGCAATCCGGGAGCGATCGGTAGCGATTCACGGCGTGGTCAACCTGAACGTGTTCCAGAGCAGGTGTCAGCGCATCGGCTTTCGCCACACGCTGGCCAGCCAAGGCCGCTGCTCGACCGGCGCGTCCATCGGGCGATAGAAGTGGGTGAGTTCGACGAATCCGGCCGTGCTGACATGGCGGTGCCAGGCTGGCCAATCGTGGAAGGCACCATAGCGCTCGCCGTTCCATCCCTCTTGACCTACGCCGCGCGGGTTCGAACTGAAAAGCACGCCGCCCGGCTTCAATGTCGCGTGCGATTCCCTGAGGATTCGCGGCAGCTCCTGGCTCGGGACGTGGAACAGCACCGCGTCGGCGAACACCCCGTCATAGTGGTTGCTCGGCAGGTTCAGCTGCAAGAAGCTCTGCGCGAGCACTTCGCATCCACTCACCGTCCGCGCCATCGCGGCCAATCGCGGCGACCCCTCCAAACCGATCACCCGATGTCCGAGCGCCTTGAACGTTCTCAGATCGCGTCCAGGCCGGCGCCCGAAATCCAGCAGATCGAACGGCGGCGGTGCGCTGATGTGCGCCAGCAGCGCGTCGATGTTCTGCCTCACGTCGTGCTCGCGCGTGCCTTCCCAGAATGCATCGGCATTCTGATCGTAGTGCGCCAGTGTGCGCGCGGCGATTCGATGCAGATCCTCGGGCGTCAATGGCATGCCCGATCACTTCACGCGATTGACGACTGCGCTGCCCCGCTCCAGGAGTGGTCGCGCTCGACGAAACCGGCTATCGCGAAGAGTGGACAACGATCAAGGCTTGTTCCGCAAGGACGCCAGACGCGCACCCTATGCCAAGCCGCGATAACTAGATCGAACTCGGAGACCCGATCATCGGCAGTACCACCGCAATTGCACGCTCAAGGGTCATCGATGTCTCCTGCTACGACAGCACCATCCGCTTGGAAGTAGGCGGCACATCGCCTTCGCCGCCCCCAAGCGCGCCGGTCGGGGTAAGTCCCTGTGCGATCACGGCCACACTGATGGCGCGCCTGCCTGCAACATACAGGCACCGAACAGGCACCAGAGGGCGATAAAGATCCAGAAAGTCAAACGGGCTACGCACTCATCGCACGTAACCCGTTGATTTCATTGGTCGGGACGGCGGGATTCGAACTCGCGACCCCTTGCACCCCATGCAAGTGCGCTACCAGGCTGCGCTACGCCCCGACTGAAGCGCGGATTATAGACCGCGCTCCTGGCGGCGCTGGCCACTCACTGCGCCAGCAGGTCGCGAATGGACTGCAGTTCCAGGCGCATCTGCTGCATCGTGTACTCGCTCGCCTCGGGCAGCGGCAACGGACTGGTCTCGCGTGCCCCTTCGAGCGACAAATCGGCATCGGCTTCTTCGAGCTCGTCGTCCGCTGGCGGCAACTCGGCGGCACCGTTGGCCGGTACGGCGCTGCGCGCGCCCTGCGCCAGATCGGTCAGGCGGTTGCGAGCCCCGCTAATGGTGAAGCCCTGGTCGTAGAGCAGGTCGCGGATGCGGCGGATGAGCAGCACTTCGTGGTGCTGGTAGTAACGCCGGTTGCCGCGGCGCTTCATCGGCTTGAGCTGTGTGAACTCCTGTTCCCAGTAGCGCAGCACGTAGGGCTTCACGCCGCAAAGCTCGCTCACCTCACCGATGGTGAAGTAGCGTTTGGCTGGTATCGGCGGAAGCGCTTTCTCCATTGAAATCAATAAGATTCAACTGCAAAGCTCGACTTTACTCGAAGTCGTCTGCGAGCACTGTGTCGCCCTGCACGATGGCCTTGAGCTTGTGGCTGGCATGAAAGGTGACGACATTGCGCGCCTTGATCGGGATGGATTCGCCGGTGCGCGGGTTGCGCCCGGGGCGCGGCGCCTTGCGCCGGATGTTGAAGTTGCCGAAGCCCGAGAGCTTGACGTCGCCGCCCTTGACAAGGGTGTCGTGAATGATTTCGAAGTAGGCCTCGACCATGTCCTTCGACTCGCGCTTGTTCAGCCCCAGCCGTTCGAACAGCAGTTCGGCCAGGTCGGCCTTGGTGAGGGTGGGGGTCTCGATGCTCGGCAGGATCACGGGGTCCATGGCTCGCTCTGGTAGGTTGAATCGTGCGCGGGAGTTCAGCCGCGCAGGCGCGCCGCAAAGGCCGTCTGCGCGCGTTGTACCGCGGCGGCAACCGCCGCGTCGATGCGTTCGTCGGTCAGGTTGGCCCGCTCGTCCAGCAGTTCCAGGCGCAGCGCCATGCTGTGCTCGCCAGCCGCAATGCCGCCGCCTGGCTGGGCCGGGCGATAGACGTCGAAAAGCGTGACCGAGCGCACCAGGCCGGTGTCATCCTGCGCCAGCGCCGCGACCAGGCGGTCGTGGGCCACGTCGTCGGGTACCACCAGCGCGATGTCGCGCAGCGAGGCCTGGTGCCGCGGCACGGCCTGGGCCATCGGAAGATCGCGCGCCAGCACCGCGTCGAGCTCGAGCTCGAACAGCATCGGCGCCTGCGGCAGCGCGTAGGCCTGGCGCCACTGCGGGTGCAGCTCGCCGACATGGCCGATGGCGCGGCCGTCGAGCTCCACGCGCGCGCAGCGGCCGGGGTGCAGTGCAGGGTGGCTGTCAGGCACGAAGACCGGCTTGCGCGGCGCGAGCAGGGCTTCGAGGTCGCCCTTCAGGTCGAAGAAGTCGAGCGGCCGTTCCTCGAGTCCCCACTGCGCGTCGTCGGCCGGGCCATAGCCCAGCGCGCCAAGGCGCATGGGTTGCGACACGCCGGCCACGCTGGCGGGCCCATCCGCGGCGGCCGGGTCGCGTCGGAAGACGCGGCCCACCTCGAACACGCGCACGCGGCCGGCGCGGCGTGCCAGGTTGTAGTTCAGCACGCCGAGCAGGCTGCCCATCAGGCTGGAGCGCATCACCGCCAGCGGCGCCGCGATCGGGTTGAGCACCCGGATCGGCGCGGCATTGCCGGCGAGCTGCTGTTCCCAGCGCTCTTCGACGAAGCTGTAGTTGATGGTTTCCTGGAAGCCCAGCGCGGCCATGGCCTGGCGCACGGCATGCGCGCTGCGCCGCGCTTCGGGCAGCACGCGCGCGCGGATGGGTGCCAGCGGCGGCGTATCGGGCAGGTGCTGGTAGCCGACGATGCGCGCCACTTCTTCGATCAGGTCCTCCTCGATCTGCAGGTCGAAGCGCCAGCTTGGCGGTGTCACGGTGATCGTGCCTTGCGCCTCGGTGAAGGCGAAGCCCAGGCGCCGGAAGACCTCGGCACAGCGCTGCGCGCTCAGCGGCATGCCGATGACCTTGGCCGCGCGCGCCACGCGCAGCGCCACCGGCTGCGCCTGCGGCAGGCTCAACACCTGGTCGTCCAGCGGTCCGGCCTCGCCGCCGCAGATGTCCAGGATGAGCTGGGTGATGCGCTCGATGTGTTCGGCGGTGAGCGCAGGATCGACGCCACGTTCGAAGCGATGCCCGGCGTCGGTGGAAAAGTTGAAGCGTCGCGAACGCCCGGCCACCGCCTGCGGCCACCAGAACGCGGCCTCCACATAGACATGGCGCGTGCTGTGCGATACCGCGGTGGCGTCGCCGCCCATGATGCCGGCCAGAGACTCGACGCCTTGCGCGTCGGCGATCACGCCTACCGAGGCATCGATGTCGACGGTGTTGCCGTTGAGCAGCGTCAGGCTCTCTCCAGCGCGGCCCCAACGCACCACCAGCTTGTCATGGATCTTGTCCAGGTCGAAGATGTGCGACGGCCGGCCGTACTCGAACATCACGTAGTTCGAGATGTCGACCAGCGCCGACACCGAGCGTTGCCCGCAGCGTGCCAGCCGCTCGACCATCCACGCCGGCGTGATCGCCTGCGTGTTCACGTTGCGCACGATGCGCCCGGAAAAGCGCCCGCACAGGTCGGGTGCGTCCACCTGCACCTGCAGCCGCTGGTCGTGCGCGTGCGGGATGGCTTCGATCAGCGGCGTGAGCAGCGGTGTGCCGGTCAGCGCCGAGACCTCGCGCGCCACGCCATAGACGCTGAGCGCATGCGCCAGGTTGGGCGTCAGCTTCAACGTGAACACCGTGTCGTCCAGTGCCAGCAGCTCACGGATGTCGCTGCCCAGCGGTGCATCGACTGGCAACTCGAGCAGGCCGCCATGGTCGTCGGACAGCTTCAGCTCGCGCGCGGAGCACAGCATGCCGAAGCTTTCGACGCCGCGCAGCTTACCCAGCCTGATGGCGAAAGGTGCCGCGCCGTCTTCGGCCGGCGGCAACTCGGCGCCGACCAGCGCCAGCGGCACGCGCAGGCCGACACGGGCATTGGGCGCGCCGCAGACGATCTGCAGCGGGCCGTCGGGCGAATGGGTGCCGGCCAGCACCTTGCACACCCGCAGCCGGTCGGCATTCGGGTGCGGCACCGCCTCGACGATCTCGGCCACGACCACGCCCTTGCACGGCGGCGCGACCGGTCGGGTCTGCTCCACCTCCAGCCCGGCCATGGTCAACAGTTCGGCCAGTTCGGCAGTGGTGACGGGCGGGTTGCAGAACTCGCGCAACCAGGATTCCGGGAATTGCATGCTCGGTCTCTTGACGGGTTTGCCGGTGGCCTACCTGAACTGCGACAGAAAACGCAGGTCACCATCGAAGAACAGGCGCAGGTCGTTCACGCCATAGCGCAGCATCGTCAACCGGTCCGGGCCCATGCCGAAGGCGAAGCCGATGTTCGTCTCGGGCTCCAGGCCGAAGTTGCGCACCACGTTCGGGTGCACCTGGCCGGAGCCTGCCACCTCGAGCCAGCGGCCTTTCAGCGGCCCGCTGGCAAAGGCGATGTCGATCTCGGCAGAAGGCTCGGTGAACGGAAAGAAGGACGGTCGGAAGCGCACCTCGAGCGCGTCGGTCTCGAAGAACTGGCGCAGGAAATCGCTGAACACCACCTTCAGGTCCTTGAAGCTGACGTTCTCGCCGATCCACAGGCCTTCGCACTGGTGGAACATCGGCGAATGCGTGGCGTCGCTGTCCACGCGGTAGGTGCGCCCCGGCGCGATGACACGCACCTCGGGCATGGTTGACAAGTGCCCCGAGCCAATGTCTTCGGCGTTTGCGCCCCCCGACGGGATCGAGTCCAGTGGCGAAGCCACATGGGCCCGAGCCTGTGCATGGCGCTGCGCATGCGCCTGTGCATAGCGGATCTGCATCGGCGAGGTGTGCGGACGCAGGTTCAGCCAGCGGCCCTCGGCGTCCTTCATATCGACGTAGAAGGTGTCCTGCATCGACCGCGCCGGGTGGTTCTCGGGGTTGTTCAGCGCGGTGAAGCTGTACCAGTCGGTCTCGATCTCGGGCCCGTCGGCAACGTCGAAGCCCATCGACGCGAAGATGGCCTCGATGCGCATCATCGTGCGCGACACCGGGTGCAGGCCACCCGTGCCCCGCTGGCGCCCGGGCAGCGTCACGTCCAGCGCTTCGGCTTGCAACTGCGCCTGTAGTTCGCCTTGCGCCAAGGCGTCGCGTCGCGCCTGCAGCAGTGCCTCGACGCGCTGCTTGGCCTGGTTGATCAATGCGCCGCGGGTCTTCTTCTCTTCGACGCTGAGCGCGGCCAGGCCCTTCATCGCTTCAGTCAACTGGCCAGCCTTGCCAAGGAAGCGCGCCTTGGCGTTCTCCAGTTCGGCGGGGGTCGGCGCAGCCTCGAAGGCCGACTGCGCAGCCTGTAGCAGTGTGTCGAGATCGTTCATGGCCTCGGCGGGAAAGACAAGCGCTTGCGCTTGCGTTGGAGACTCATATCGCGAAGCGATGTGAAGCCGCGAAAGCGGCGGATCGGAAACAAAAATGGCCGCCCCTTGCGTGACGGCCATCGAATGCTGACGAGGCGCCTTGCGCCCACTTGCGCAGGCGAACGGCGCTTCGAACATCAGGCGATCTGGGCCTTCACCTTTTCGACGAGGCTGCCAAAGGCAGCCGGGTCGTTGACGGCCAGGTCGGCGAGGACCTTGCGGTCGATGTCGATCTGCGCCCTCTTCAGGCCGGCCATGAACTTGCTGTAGGTGACGCCGAGTTCACGCGATGCCGCGTTGATGCGGGCGATCCAGAGCTGGCGGAACACACGCTTGCGCGTGCGGCGGTCGCGGTAGGCATATTGCCCGGCCTTCATCACCGCCTGCTTGGCGATGCGGAAGACGTTCTTGCGACGGCCGCGATAACCCTTGGCCAGGGCCAGGATCTTCTTGTGACGGGCGTGCGCGGTGACTCCACGTTTGACGCGAGGCATGTCTTTCTCCTTGTGTGCGTTGTGAAGTCTTTACAGGCCAGCGAAAGGCATCATCTTGGCGATGCTGCCCAGGTTGGTCTCGTGCACCTCCTTCACGCCACGCAGGTGGCGCTTGCGGGTGGTGGACTTCTTGGTGAGGATGTGGCGCTTGTACGCCGCACCGCGCTTGACGGTGCCCCCCGGACGCACGCGGAACCGCTTGGCCGCGCTCTTCTTGGTCTTCATCTTGGGCATTGCTGCTCCTTCTTCGTAGTGCCGTCTGCAGGCGACCGCATGCGTCATGCGGTGCTTGGGGGCCTGCAGCAGCTTCTTGCCGTTGCCGGGGTGACCAGACCCCGACAGCGAATTCCTCAAATCACTTTCTCTTCGGCGCCAGCACCATGATCATCTGACGGCCTTCGAGCTTGGGCATGTGCTCGACCATCGACACATCGGCCAGCTCGTCGCGGATGCGCTCGAGCAGCCGCATGCCGATGTCCTGGTGGGTGATCTCGCGGCCGCGGTAGCGCAGCGTGACCTTGCCCTTGTCGCCGTCTTCGGCAATGAAGCGGCGCAGGTTGCGCATCTTGATGTTGTAGTCGCCTTCATCGGTGCCGGGCCGGAACTTGACTTCCTTGATCTCGATGACCTTCTGCTTCGACTTGGCTTCGGCGGCCTTTTTCTGCTCCTGGTACTTGAACTTGCCGTAGTCCATCAACCGGCACACCGGGGGGTCGGCCGTGGCGGCGATCTCGACCAGATCGACATCCAGCTCACCTGCCATCTGCAGCGCATCCATGGTGCTGACGATGCCCAGCGGCTCGTTTTCCACGCCATTCAAGCGCACCTGCGGCGCCATGATTTCCCGGTTCAACCTGTGCTTGCGCTCCGCGTTCGGAGTGCGGCGGTCCATGAAGGTAGCGATAGTTCAAACCCCTTTAAGCGTCACCTAGGCAAGCGGTGCCGCAAGAACGACAAAGGCGCGCCGGTCCAGTCAGACCTTGCGGTGTATGTCGTCGGCGATCTTCGCAGCGAAGTCGTCGAGCGGCATGACCCCGAGATCCAAGTTGCCCCGAGCGCGCACCGAAACGGCCCCGTTTGCCTTTTCCTTGTCGCCCACGACCAGGATGTACGGAACCTTCTGCATTGAATGCTCGCGGATTTTACGCGTAATTTTTTCGTTGCGCAAATCGCTTTCGACCCTAACTCCTTGTTTTTGAAGCGTTTTCGCTACGCTTGCGGCGTAATCCGACTGGTTCTCGGTGATCGGGGCCACCACGGCCTGCAGCGGCGCCAGCCAGGCCGGCAGCGCGCCGGCATGCTGTTCGATGAGGATGCCGATGAAGCGCTCGAGGCTGCCGACAATGGCCCGGTGCAGCATCAGGGGCTGCTTGCGGCTGCCGTCCTCGGCCACGTACTCGGCGTCCAGGCGCTCGGGCATGTTCGGGTCGATCTGCATCGTGCCGCATTGCCACTGCCGGCCGATCGCGTCCTTCAAGGTGTATTCGATCTTCGGGCCGTAGAACGCGCCCTCGCCCGGCGTGATCTCGAACTCGCAGCCGCTGGCGCGCAAGCCGGCCATCAGCGCCTGCTCGGCGCGGTCCCAAGACTCGTCGGAGCCGATGCGCGCGTCGGGGCGCGTGGCCACCTTGTAGATGATGTCGGTGAAGCCGAAGTCGGCATAAACCTTCTGCAGCAGCGCCGTGAAGTCGGCGCATTCCGCCTGCACCTGCTCTTCGGTGCAGAAGATGTGGCCGTCGTCCTGCGTGAAGCCACGCACGCGCATGATGCCATGCAGCCCGCCCGTGGGCTCGTTGCGGTGGCACTGACCGAACTCGCCATAACGCAAAGGCAGCTCGCGGTAGCTCTTGATGCCCTGCTTGAAGATCAGGATGTGGCCCGGGCAATTCATCGGCTTGAGCGCGTAGTCGCGCTTTTCCGACTCGGTCGTGAACATGTTGTCACGGTACTTGTCCCAGTGGCCCGTCTTCTCCCACAGCGCACGGTCCAGGATCTGCGGACCCTTGACCTCCTGGTAGCCGTTGTCGCGGTACACCGCGCGCATGTATTGCTCCACCTGCTGCCACACCGTCCAGCCCTTGGCATGCCAGAACACCGTGCCCGGGGAATGCTCGTCCAGGTGGAACAGGTCGAGTTCGCGGCCGAGGCGCCGGTGGTCGCGCTTTTCGGCCTCCTCCAGCATCAGCAGGTATTGCTGCAGTTCGTCCTTGGTGGCCCAGGCCGTGCCATAGATGCGCTGCAGCATCTCGTTGCGGTGGTCGCCGCGCCAATAGGCGCCGGCCACCTTCATCAGCTTGAAGTGCTTGAGCTTGCCCGTGCTCGGCACGTGCGGTCCGCGGCACAGGTCCTCGAAGTGGCCCTCGCGGTACAGCGACACGTCTTCGCCCGCCGGGATGCTGGCGATGATCTCGGCCTTGTACAGCTCGCCGATGCCCTTGAAGTAGGCCACGGCCTCGTCTCGCGGCAGCACGCGGCGCACGACCGGCTCGTCCTTGCGTGCCAGCTCGGCCATGCGCGTCTCTATCGCCGCCAGGTCATCCGGCGTGAACGGGCGCTTGTAGGAGAAGTCGTAGAAGAAGCCGTTCTCTATGACCGGGCCGATCGTCACCTGCGCCTCGGGGAACAGCTCCTTCACCGCATAGGCCAGCAGGTGCGCCGTCGAATGGCGCAGCACCTCCAAGCCCTCGGGGCTCTTGTCGGTGACGATAGCCAATGCGGCGTCGGCTTCGATGCGGTGGCTCAGGTCGACGACGCGGGCGGCGTCGCCCGTGCCCAGCTTGCCGGCCAGGGCCGACTTGGCCAGGCCCGGGCCGATCGAGGCGGCCACTTCGGCCACCGTGACGGGCTGCGTGAACTCCCGCTTCGAGCCATCGGGCAGCGTGATTGCAATCATGTGGTTCAACTTCCGGAAAAGAAAAAGCGCGGTGGATGACCGCGCTTTGTCGTGACAGGGTAGAAGGTTTCAGGCGTGACGGCGCGGCCGATCAGGTTTCGGTGAGGAAGCCCGTAGTTCGCGGTGTCATAACCATGCTGCCTTTCCCGTCCTTGTGGGTTATCCGAGCGAGAATTGTAGTCTCAGGTCAGTGGCAGGGCCTCGATGGGCCGGCCCGAGCCGACTGCTGCCGCGAATTTATGCGCCAGGCGCTGGCTCTCGCGCAATGCGCGGCTCCAGGCAGCCACACGGCCTGCCACGTCGTCGCCATAGGCCTTGAAGTCGTTACGGTCGGGCAACTTGGCGTTGGGCAGCGTGGCGAAGGTGCACCGTGTGCGTGCTGGTGGCAGCCAGTCGCCGAAGAGGTAGCGGCCCAGCCCGTTGAGGACCAGCCCCTTCGGGCCGCCGGCGGCCGCGGGGATGATGCGCACGTCGGTCGGCTGCAGCCCGCGCTCGCGCGCAGATGCTTCAGCGCCGTCGCGCCGCCATGGATCTGCCAGGTCTTCATGGCCGCGAACTGTAAGCGCTACGATGTGGCGATGAGCCACGAACACCACGACCACGAACACAGCGAACTCGGCGAGATGGAGCTGCGCGTGCGCGCCTTGGAGACCGTGCTGGCGCAGAAGGGCTACCTCGACCCGGCCGCGCTGGACTTGCTGATCGACACCTACCAGACGAAGATCGGTCCGCGCAACGGCGCGCGCGTGGTGGCCCGCGCCTGGGTCGACGCGGCCTATCGCGACTGGCTGCTGCGCGATGCCACCGCCGCCATTGCCTCGCTGGGCTACAGCGGCCGGCAGGGCGAGCACATGGTGGCCCTGGAGAACACACCGGCGCGCCATCACATGGTGGTGTGCACGCTGTGCAGTTGCTATCCGTGGCCTGTACTGGGCCTGCCGCCCACCTGGTACAAGAGCGCGCCCTACCGCTCGCGGGCCGTGAAGGACCCGCGCGGCGTGCTCGCCGACTTCGGCGTGAGCCTGCCTGAAGGCACCGAGATCCGCGTGGCCGATTCCACTGCCGAAGTGCGCTATCTGGTGCTGCCGATGCGTCCGCGTGGTACCGAAACACTTGGCGAGGAACAACTGGCCGAGTGGGTGACGCGCGATTCGATGATCGGTACCGGTGTGCCCCACAGGCCTGCGGCATGAGCTATCTGAGCCATGCCGACCTGGGTGGCCAACCCAACACGCACCGGGTGCTGCCCGAACCCGAAGGCGAGCTGTTCCACGCCGCCTGGGAACCGCGCGCGCTCGCGCTGACGCTGGCCATGGGTGCTACTGGCAGCTGGAACATCGACATGAGCCGCTCCGCGCGCGAGACGCTGCCCGACTATGCCCGGCTCAGCTACTACCAGATCTGGATCGCGGCGCTGGAGAAGCTGCTGGCCGAACGTGGCCTGGCAGCCCCCGACGAACTGGCTGCGGGTTGCAGCCTGCGGCCGTCAGCTCCGGTAGACCGTGTGCTGCACGCCGCCGACGTGCCCGCTGCGCTGGCCAAGGGCTCGCCCACCGAGCGTGCGGCCGCCGCGCCGGCGCGCTTCCAGCCTGGCGATCGGGTGCGCATGCGCAGCCATCGCGTCGCGCACCACACCCGGATTCCGGGTTATGCCCATGGCAAGCAGGGCGGGGTCGAATGCGTTCACGGTGCACATGTCTTTGCCGACTCGCACGCGCAGGGGCTGGGCGAGCAGCCGCAGTGGCTGTACCGGGTGGTCTTCAGCGGCCGGGAGCTGTGGGGGGACGACGCTGCGCCGGGGCTGAGCGTATCGCTCGATGCCTGGGAGAGCTATCTGGAGCCGGCCGCATGAGACCGTCGCTGCTGCCCGGCATGCCGCAGGACTGCGGCGAACCGGTGTTCGCCGAACCTTGGCAGGCACAGGCCTTCGCGATGGCCGTGGCGCTGCACCAGCGGGGCCTGTTCAGCTGGCCGGAATGGGCCGATGCCCTGTCGCTGCAGATCAGGGCCGCGCAGGATGCCGGCGATGCCGACCGGGGCGACACCTACTACCGGCACTGGCTGGCCGCCCTGGAAGCACTGGTCGCCGCCAAGGGCGCCACTTCGCCGCACGAACTGGCACGCTGTCGCGACGCCTGGGACCACGCCGCCGAACGCACGCCGCACGGTCAGCCGATCGAGCTGCAACCGAGCGACTTCGCGCCGCCCGGCCGTTCAGCGGCCTGATCGCAGCTTCGCAAAGGCCGCGGCCATCGCTGATGCGTCCTGCGCCGCTGCGGCACGCGGCTGGGGCTGCTGACGTTCGCCGCGTGCCGCCGGCCTGAAGCTGGTGCCAGCGCGCTCCGTCTTCGGCGCCGGTTTCGCGTCCAGCTTCATCGTCAACGCGATGCGCTTGCGCGCCAGATCCACCTCGACCACGCGCACCTTGACGATGTCGCCGGTCTTGACGATCTCGCGTGCGTCGGCCACGAAACGGTTGGCGAGCTGGCTCACGTGCACCAGCCCGTCCTGGTGCACACCCAGGTCGACGAAGGCGCCGAACTGGGCCACGTTGCTGACGGTGCCTTCGAGCAGCAGGCCCGGCTTCAAGTCCTTCAGTTCGTGCACGCCCTCGTTGAAGCGCGCCACCTTGAAATCCGGACGCGGGTCGCGCCCTGGCTTTTCCAGCTCGGCGAGGATGTCCTTCACAGTGAGGGCGCCAAAGCGCTGGTCGGCAAAGGCCTCGGGCTTCAGCGCCTGGAGCACGTCCGACGCGCCCATCAGCCGGTCGATAGTCCGGCCGGTGGCGGCGATCATTTTCTCCACCAGCGCATAGGTCTCGGGGTGCACGCCGGTCATGTCGAGCGCGTGGTCGCCGTCGCGGATGCGCAGGAAGCCCGCGGCCTGCTCGAAGGTCTTCGGCCCGAGCCCGGCCACCTCGAGCAGCTGCGTGCGGCTGCGAAAGGCGCCATGCGCGTCGCGCCAGCGCACGATGCCGGTAGCCACCGCCGGCGACAGCCCCGACACGCGCGACAGCAGCGGCACCGAGGCGGTGTTCAGGTCCACGCCGACGGCGTTGACACAGTCCTCCACCACCGCATCCAGCCGCCGTGCCAGCGCCGCTGGGTTCAGGTCGTGCTGGTACTGCCCGACACCAATGCTCTTCGGCTCGATCTTCACCAGCTCGGCCAGCGGGTCCTGCAGGCGCCGGGCAATGGAGGCGGCGCCGCGCAGGCTCACGTCCACGTCGGGCATTTCCTGCGAGGCGAATTCGCTGGCGGAGTACACCGAGGCACCCGCCTCGCTCACCACCACCTTCTGAATGCCTTCGGTGCCCGCCCCCTGTCCCGCTTTCTCCAGCAGCTTGATCAGGTCGGCCGCCAGCTTGTCGGTCTCGCGGCTGGCGGTGCCGTTGCCGATGGCGATCAGGTTCACCCCATGCGCGCCGACAAGCTGGACCAGCGTGTGCAGCGCGCCGTTCCAGTCGCGGCGTGGCTCGTGCGGATAGACGGTGGACGTGGCCTCGACGCGGCCGGTGTCGCTGACCACTGCCACCTTCACGCCTGTGCGGATGCCCGGGTCCAGGCCCATCACGACACGCTTGCCGGCCGGGGCGGCG
>DASQFA010000539.1:0-3534 GCA_035633375.1 Rubrivivax sp. | reverse complement strand
TTGCACCCGGGCAGCGTGCAGGTTCGCGTGGGGGACACCGTTGCCACAGGGGTCTGGTTGGGCGTCGCGGGGAACTCGGGCAACACCGGTGAGCCGCACCTGCATGTGCACGCGCAGCGGCCGGGTCCTGCGAGCGCACCCGTCGGCGGCGATCCCTTGCCAATCATGTTCAACGGCCACTTTCCCGTGCGCGGCGACCGCCTCGGTTCGCCATGAAGCTGACCCTGCCACGGTCTGTGCTCATCCTGGCTGTCCTGGGCTTGGTCGGCGCGGTGGTCCTGATCGGATCGCGATTCAGCCGCGACATGGCACTTGCCACGGAGCGCGCGGCACAGGGCGGGGTGCTGCTGCCCACGCGCTGCGGTCCGATCGAATACCAGGAAGCAGGTACAGGCGTCCCACTGCTCGTCGTGCACGGCAGCGGCGGCGGGCATGACCAGGGCATGGCGTTCGCCGGGACGCTGGCACGACACGGCGTCCGTGTGATCGCGATGTCGCGCTTCGGCTACCTGGGCACGCCGATGCCGGCCGACGCGTCGGCGGCAGCGCAGGCCGATGCGCACGTGTGCCTGCTCGACGCGCTCGGCATCGGCCGTGCGGCGGTCATGGGGGGCTCGGCCGGCGCGCCGTCGGCACTGCAGATGGCCATCCGCCACCCCGATCGGGTCAGCGCGCTGATCCTGCTGGTGCCGCTGGCCTACAAACCTGCCACCGAGGCCGATTCGGCGCCGCCGATGGCGGCATGGGTCGAGGCTTTGATGATGCGGCTGATCGGCTCGGACTTCCTGTTCTGGGCGGCGCTTCACGTCGCCCGTGATCAGGTGATCAAGGTCGTGCTGGCCACCCCGCCCGAACTGCTCGCGACAGCCAGCCCCCAGGAGCGCGCTCGGGTGAATGCGATGCTGGACAAGATCCTTCCCGTATCCACCCGTGCGGAGGGCTTGCGCAGCGACTCGTCGGTCGGCAAGCACCTGGCGCCATCGCCGCTGGAATCCGTGCGCGTGCCCACGCTCATCGTCAGTGCGCGTGACGATGGCTACGGGACCTACGCCAGCGCGCAGTACACCGCCAGCCGGATCGCCGGCGCGAAGTTCGTCGGCTTCGACCAGGGAGGGCACGTCTGGGTTGGCCACGACGACGCCGTGATGACCGAGATCCTGAAGCTGCTCGATCTGCCGACCGGGCCATGAAGATCGAACCGTGGATCCGGCGCCACCCCGTGTGCAGCTTCTTCGCCCTGGCGTTCGGCATCAGCTGGGGCGGCATCCTGGTTGTCACGGCCACCACAGGCTTCGATCTGCTCGAGCTGCGGCCATTGGACACAGGCCTCATCTTCGTGTTCATGCTTTTGGGTCCAAGCACGTCCGGTCTGGCACTGACGGCGCTGCTCGACGGCCGCGCGGGCCTGCGTCGGCTCTTGGCGCGAACGACGCATTGGCGGCTCGGTCTTCGTTGGTACGGGTTCGCGCTGATGACCATGCCGCTGCTGCTGCTCGCGATCCTGTGGCCCTTGGGCGTGTTTCTGGATCCGGCCTACTCGCCAAGATTCCAGTGGCACCTGTTCGCGATCGGCTTCATTGCAGGCAGCTTCGAGGAGGTCGGCTGGACGGGCTTCGCGACACCGCGGCTCTTGCAGCGGCAGCGGCTGTTTCTTGCCGGCTTGTGGCTCGGCCTCTTGTGGGCACTGTGGCATGTGCTGGTCGACTTTCGCCAGAACTCGTCTGCTATGGGCGCCCTCTGGTTGCTGGAGTTCGCGGTCTTGTATGTCGGGGCCTTGTCCGCCTATCGCGTGTTGATGACCTGGGTCTATGCGAATACGCTGAGTCTGCTTCTGGCCGTGCTGATGCACGCCAGCTACACAGGCTGGCTGCTCACGCTCTACCCGGCCACGTCGTTGGAGCAAGGTCTCGTCTGGCAAACCGCCTTTGCCCTTGCGTTGTGGGTCGTGGTGGCCGTTGTCATGACCGGGCGCGCGGGTCGCGGGTCCAGGGCATTCGCTGCCGCGTCCGCTTACGCATGATGCATTCGGCGAGCCCCCATGAAATCACCCGCCGCAGGACACGGCGCGGAGTACGACCCGGCGCCGGCGGGCGAAGGCGCACCGCCGATCCGGCCGCCGCTGAAGTTCTTCCTGCTGGTCTTCGCGTCCGCGTGCGCTGGGGCACATAGCGGCTGAGCCGGCGACGATTTACTTGATCGCTCCTGCAGTCGGCCGCGACCCCGCAAGATACAAGGGCGCTTGACGACTGTTTGTCATTGCCCCGTCACGCTGCGGACCCTCAGGACCACCGACCGAGGACCACCGCACGCTGGCGGATCACAGTCGAAAACAACCTCGCAGAGCGTTGTTTCGCACCCCTTCCGGTTTCAGCCCCAATTTGGCCCACGGAAGGGATCTGATCGCTCTAAGCCGTTGATCTATAAAGGAAAAGATGGGGTG
Source organism: Rubrivivax sp. (assembly GCA_035633375.1). Lineage (GTDB taxonomy): Bacteria > Pseudomonadota > Gammaproteobacteria > Burkholderiales > Burkholderiaceae_C > Rubrivivax. The sequence goes on along the minus strand of DASQFA010000539.1, from coordinate 1,094 downwards.
GCTGATGGGACTCGAACCCACTCGGCAGGGGGCTTCAGGGGTCGGAGGGGGCATGCAAGCCGTTGATTTAGAAGGATTTCTATCTATCTCGTTCCCCTGGGCTCCCCGGATTTGGCCCACGAATTGGCCCACGGAGTCGCCCCGAGACCCAGGGCGCGCACGGGTCAGACCGTGCGGCGTGTCTGCGAGGCCCCTCGGCTGGGTGACGGTGACACGGGACGCACCGACCGTACACACCATCCATCAGCCAGAGCCCCAGGCCGTCGAAGGACTCGCGCATGTCCACCGCATGGTCATGAAGGTACACACGCACGCGAGATTCGGGGGCAGCTGACATCCAAGGGCAGATCTGACTGGCCGGTTTGGAGCGAGCATTTGCGAGCTCCGGCCGCCGCCTGTCGACCCAAACCGGAAGTTCCTACTGCGGATTCCATCGCCAGCACGCCGTCGCAATCGAAGATCAGCAATGCCTCAGGCATCGGGCTCGTGGATGACGAAGCGCTTGAGCGTCGGCTGCAGCACCTCCCAGGTGCCGACGAAGCCGCGCGGGATGACGAACTCGTCGCCGGGCCGCACGGTGACGGACGCGCCGTCGGCCGAGCTGATGATGCTGCAGCCTTCGAGGATGCGGCAGTACTCGTCCTCGGTGTAGCGGATGCTCCACTTGCCCACTTCGCTGCGCCACAGGCCGGCGCTGAAACGCTGGTCGGGGCTGGCGTGCTGCACCCAGGCCGTCTGCTGCGGGTTGCCCGAGATCAACTTCTCGGGCGCGACGAAGTACGACTCGCCTGCGTCGCCCTGCGCGGCGAGGATCTGCACGCGCACTGGAGTTGGCGGGGCGCTGCTCATGGCTTGCCCGCGACCGTCTGCACCGCATCGACCTCGCGCGTGGCGAAGTCGCCGGGCATGACGATCTCCAGCAGTTCCACGTCGGGGCTGTGGCCCAGCTCACTGTGGCGGATCTGCGGCGGCTGGTAGACGCTGGAGCCGGCCTCGAGCCGCACCACGCCCTGGCCCTCGTATTCGAACTCGATCCAGCCCTTGAGCACGTAGACGAACTGGAACTGCGTGTCGTGCAGGTGCGGCTGGCCGGA
>DASQFA010000538.1:0-5594 GCA_035633375.1 Rubrivivax sp. | reverse complement strand
CGCGCTGGGCCAGTTGCAGCCCGCTGAGCTGCGGCATGGTCTGGTCGGTGATCAGCAGGTCCAGCGTCTGTGCCGGCTGCTCCAGCCAGGCCAGCGCCTGCAGCGGGTCGCGATGCAGCACGACCTGCAGGCCCCAGCCTTCGAGCAGCTCGGCCATGAAGTCGCCGACCATGCTTTCGTCGTCGACCACCATCACCCGGCCCGCCAGAGGCCGGCCCACTGCGGCGTGTGCCTGCGCCTCGGGTTCGGGCTGCGCCAGACCCTGCGCAGGCGGCAGCAGCACACGGAACACCGAGCCGGACTGCGGCGCCGTCTCCACGACGACGTGGCCGCCATGGTCGTGCACGATGCCGTGCACCATGGCCAGTCCCATGCCGGATCCGCGCCCGACCTCCTTGGTCGAGAAGAAGGGCTCGAACATGCGCTCCAGCGTGCCACCGTCGATGCCGCTGCCGTTGTCGGCCACGCTCAGCTCGACCCAGTTCGCCAGTGGCAACTGCGCCCGGCACGAAGCGCAGGTGAAGGTACCGCTGCCTTCGCGCAGCCGCACCTTGATCAGCCCGGACGCGCCAATGGCGTCGCGCGCGTTGATGCACAAATTAAACAGCACCTGCTCCAGCTGCACCGCGTCGGCCGCGACGCGGGCGCCGGAGTCGTCGCTCGGCAGCACGGCGTTCACCGCCACCGAGGTCGGCAGCGTCGAGCGCAGCAGCTGAAGCGTCTGCCGCACCAACGGCGCCAGCGGCAGCACACGGCGCTCGCCGCGCTGTCGCCGCGCAAAGGCCAGCATCTGCGCAATGAGCTCGCGCGCGTGCTGCGCCGCCAAGTGTGCCTTGTCCAGCTGACCCCGTAGCCGCTCGTCCCCCAGCCTGGCGGCGCGTTCCTGGCCCAGCACCAGGTAGCCGATGATGCTGGTCAGGATGTTGTTGAAGTCGTGCGCGATGCCGCCTGTGAGCTGACCGATGGCCTCCATCTTCTGAGCCTGGCGCAGCTGCCCCTCAAGCTGCTCGCGCTCGGCCTCGGCGGCGCGGCGCTCTGTGATGTCGCGCGCGGCGTACAGTACATGCGGCTGACCGTGATAGGCCACCGGCACGCCGCGCACCTCGGCACTGAAGCGTGTGCCGTCCTTGCGCGTGGCCTGCACCTCGAAGCGCAGCGTCTCGCCGGCCAGCGCTCGTTCGTGCTGCTGGCGGTATTTGCGCTGTAGCAGTGCGTCGGACTGCGTCAGCACACGCGTCGCGCCCAGCACCTCGTCGCGGCTGTAACCGCTCAGGCCCAGGTACGCCGGGTTGACCTCGACCGCACGGTTTTCGGAATCGCGCAGCAGCAGGGCGTCGGCAGAGGCATTGAAGATCGCGCGGTACTGTTCTTCGCTGTCGCGCAGCGCCTGTTCGGCCCGCTGGCGTTCGGTAATGTCGCGGCCGATGTACAGCACATGCGGCTGGCCGCGGTGGTGGATCGGCACGCCGCGCAGCTCGATCTGGTAGCGCGTGCCGTCGCGGTGCAGCAGCGGCACCTCCAGCTCGACCGTCTCGCCGGCCAGGGCGCGCCGGTGCAGCTCGCGGATGTGCGGCGCCGCCTCGGCCGGGTTGGCGATGACGCGGTCCTGGCCCAGCACCTCGGCATGCGGCATGCCACTCATGCGCTCGTAGGTGGCGTTGACGTCGACGATGCGGAAATCGGCATCGCGAAGCACCAGCGCGTCGGCCGAGGCGTTAAAGATCGCGCGGTACTGCGCCTCGCTGTCGCGCAGCGCAGCTTCAGCGCGGCGGCGCTCGGTGATGTGGCGGCCCACGCCCAGCACATGCGGTTCGCCGCCGTAGCGGATCGGCAGGTAGCGCAACTCGACGTCGAACACGCCCCCGTCCTTGCGCACGCCCTGCGTTTCCAGCAGGCCTTCGCGTCCGACCAGCGCCTGCTGGATCAGCGCCACGCGCGCGGCGATACCTTCTTCGGGGATTCGCGATCCGAAGCCCCGATCCAGCACCTCCTCACGACGGTAGCCGTACAAGCGCTCGAAGGCCTGGTTGACGTCGACGATGCGCACGTCGCGGTTCCACAACACCATCGCATCGCTGCTGCCGTCGAAGGCGGCGCGGTACTGCTCCTCGCTCGAGCGCAGCGCCGCCAGCGCCGCCTTGTGCTCGGTGATCTCGCGCGTGAAAGCCAGCACGTGCTGCCGGCCGTCGATCTGCACCGCCTTAAGCCGTACTTCGTCCCAGTGCAGGCTGCCGTCCTTGCTGCGGCGGCGCCATTCGAAGGGCGGGCAGCGGCCCAGCTTGGCCTGCTGCATGTGCTGCAGCGCGTGCCGGACGTCGTAGGGCGGTTCGTTGGAGCTGACGTCGGCCAGCTTCAGCCTCTTCAGTTCCTGCGGCGTGTAGCCGTAGTTGCTGCAGGCCTTGGGGTTGACATCGACGATCGCGCCGCTGTCCCAGTCGTGGACGAAGATCGCGTCCTCGGTGGCTTCGAAGATGGCGCGGTAGCTGGCCTCCGACTTGCGCAGCGCCTCGGTGGCACGCAACTGTTCGATCTCGGCCCCTGCGCGCACGGCAAAGATCTGCAGCACCGACTCGATGCGCTCCACGTGCAGCAGCGGCGAACGCGAAGCGATGGCGACGGTGCCCAGCGGCGTGCCGTCCTGGCCGAGCAGGGGGTACCCGGCATAGCTGACGATACCGTCGAATTGCGCATCGGTGTCGTCGGGGAACCGCTCGTACAGCCGATCGGGGTAGACGCGAAAGCGCTGGCCCAGCACGGCCTCGCAGGGCGTGCCCTGGACGGGGTAGCGCCTGTCCTGCAGCATCTGCTGGTCGCACTGCATCGCCAGCATGCGCAGCACCTGCGGTTCGTCGCTCTCGAGGCGCGAGATGAAGGCCACCTCCACGCGCAGGATGGCGGCAAGCAGGCGCACCAGTTCGGCGAAGACCGAATCGCCGCGCGTGCTGGACACGGCAAGCGCGGCGGCGCGCAGCGCCTCGTCGACATGGTTGCGTTCGATCTCTGCCACCATGCGCCCGCTGAAGATCTTCAGCAGCGCTTCGGCCAGCGCGGCGTCGGCGATCGGCTGGCGATCCATCGCGACGAGCAGGCCCAGCGCGGTGCCGGCACTGTCGAACAGCGGGAAGGCGGCATAGGAGTCCATGCCCTTGGCGCCGAACAGCGAGCCGGGCGGAAACTCGCCGGCCACACCGCGCAGCACATGGCGAAAGGCGCGGTCGACGACCTTGGCGCAAGGCGTGCCTTCGAGCGGGTAGTCGAAGTTCTGCAGCACGCGGCCATCCAGCACGGCGGCCAGCGTGCGCATCTGCCGGTGCGAGTCGTCGCTGAACACGGCGACGAAGACAGTAGCCACATGCATTGTGTCGGCCAGCTCGCGCACCAGGTCGGCAAACAGCGCCGGCCCGCCCGCCTGTGCCACCGCCTGCGCGGCGCGGAACATCGCCTTGGCGGCGTCGTCCCAGCCGGTGGGTTCAGTGCGTTGGATTGAATGCTCGGTGATGGCCATCGGCGCTCAGTCTAGGCCGCATCGCGCGTGTGCGGACCAACATTTCCTCGGCGACACGTCGCGGATACATGGCGGATACATGGGGCCGCCACGCCTACCTGCCGACAACACAGCGCGCACCGGCCGACATGGCGCGAATACCACCGCAGTCGATGCTTCCTGGCATGGCCCACCCTTGCCCCCAGGAGACGACGATGTTTGCCACCGCCCTCGAGACCCAGCTGCCCGCCCGGACCACCGCCACGCGGTGGTGGCAGCGCGCGGCCACCTTGGCCATGCTGTTGGGCAGCCTGGCCGGCGTCGGTTGTGGCGACCTGCCGCAGCGCGTGGAGCGGCAACCCTCATGGTCGCTGCCCGCGGCCGAGGACACGCCGCTTGCAAGTTTGGTGCATACCTCGACGCTGCCGCAGCAGGCGCAGCTCTCGGGCTTCCGCCTGCTGGCCGACGGCGCCGACGCGCTGGCCACGCGGCTGGCACTGATCGATGCCGCGCGCAGGTCGCTGGACCTGCAGTACTTCCTGATCAGCGACGATGCCAGCGGCGCCCAGTTGCTCGGCGCGCTGTACGCGGCGGCCGAACGCGGCGTGCGCGTGCGGCTGCTACTCGACGACCTGCACGCCGGCGCGCACGAGGCGCGGCTGGCGGCGCTGGACCGCCATGCGCTGGCCGAGGTGCGGCTATTCAACCCGCTGCCGGTGCGCGGTGCCTCGCTGGCGCAGCGGCTGCTCGGCTCAATGCACGAGTTTGAGCGCATCAACCGCCGCATGCACAACAAGCTGTTCATCGCCGACGGCCACATCGCGCTGGCCGGCGGCCGCAATATCGGCGACGACTACTTCATGCGCAGCACGGTCGCCAACTTCATCGACCTGGACGTCCTTGCCGCCGGGCCGGTTGTGGACGAACTGGCCGCGCTGTTCGACCGCTTCTGGAACGACGATACCGCCTATCCGTCGGCCAGCCTGCTGCCGTCGAGCCGCGCAGCCGTGGTTGCTATGGCGGCCGCCGCGCCGGCCCCGCTCGATGCGGCGGATATCGACGGCAGCGCGGCACAGATCCGGCGAGGCCGGCTCGAGCTGAATTTCGCCAGCGCCCGCGTCTTCGCCGATGCGCCCAGCAAGGCCTCGCGCGCCGATGCACGGCTGCAGCCCGGCGAGGCGATGGCGCAGTCGCTGGCGCTGATGAGCGCGGCCCGCTCCGACGTGACGATTGCCTCGCCCTACTTCGTGCCCGGCGCCGGCGGGCTGGCGCTGATGCACGCGGCCGCCGCGCGCGGCGTTGACATCGCGGTCATGACCAACTCGCTCGGCGCCACCGACGAGCCGCTGGCCTATCGCGGCTACCGGCGCTATCGCATGGCGATGCTGAAGATGGGCGTGCGCCTGGCCGAGCTGAGCCCGGTCCACGGCGAGCGCTCCCAGGCACATGGCGTGGCGAGTTCATCGCTAGGGCGGCTGCATGCCAAGCTGGCCATCGTCGACCAGCGCTGGCTGCTGGTGGGGTCGCTCAACATGGACCGGCGCTCATCCCGGCTCAACACCGAGTTGGCGCTGGCCATCGACAGCCCGGCGCTGGCCGGCGAGGCAGCCGCACTGCTGCAGCGGCTGTGGGCGAGCAGCAACTACGAGCTGCGCCTGAGCCCGGCCGAGGACCGCATCGAATGGCTTGCGCTAGAGGATGGGAAGCCTGTCGTGCATGTGGCCGAACCGCATGTCAACGCGTTCGGACAATTGGGACTGCGGTTCATGTCGCTACTGGTGCCCGAAGATCTCCTGTGAGGCCCGACGGATTCTGGCGGCATGCGGATCGAAGCGCGGTTGGTGTAGGGAGCCCAAATGTCCTGAATCTGCTTGGGGCCCTGGTTGGGGCGGGTGCCACCAGCCGGCTTGGCAGATGGACCAGAGGGTGAGTATCCCCTCAGTGGTAGCCAGCTGGGCCCGATACCCCTCATGTACAGCACCCGCCCTCGCCGCCGCCGCCTTATTCTAATGTGCGTTCAAGTTGAGACTAACAATCCAGGGCCATGCGGTCAGGCTTCGCAACGCTGCACGGTCCGCAGCCATTCTCGGCAAGCTCTCCTGCAATTGGG
>DASQFA010000537.1:0-11535 GCA_035633375.1 Rubrivivax sp. | reverse complement strand
GTTCGCAGCCTTGAGCTTTTCCCATAGCTCCTGCATACGCGCCAAATCAGACTGGTCATCCGGTTTTTGCGGAGTGCTTAGCTGCGAGTTTACGGTTCGTCTTCTGAGTTCTTTTTCGATCCACGACATGGTGTGTAGATGTGCATTTTCGAGGGCTGACGAATAGCGCTTATCCAACGCCGTGCCAATGCTGGCCGGGGGCGCGGCTGGGTCGAAAGCCGTCGGATAAACCCCCTTAAACCGAGCCACCGGTCAGACGGCGGAATGGGAAGTGTAAGTTTCGACGCGGTCTGCGTACAGTGGCCGGCCGAAGTGCTGCGTGGCCCGGCCGGCGCGGCCGCAGCCCACACGCATTTTGCGCTCGCTCAATGGCGTAGTCTTCATGGGCTGCTTGCGGCACATTGCGGAATCTGAAATGCATGCCTGCTGCGCCCCTTGATTTGCAACCTGTGGCCATCGGGCGCAAAGAGTCGAAGCGAGTGTCCGCAATGGGCGAGGCCACGAAGGGCCAATATGGGCCATAACCGGACCGCGTACCGAAGGCGCATCTCTCTGACGCAACACGAATCCGAATCTGCCCGAGCCGCAGAAGGACTGCAACTTCGTGCAGCACACCGCCCGCAACAGGCAGGCAGGCCTGTGTGTCCCCCATCAGCTGAGCAGCGGACTTGCCGCGCCTGAAGCTGCGGCCTGCGCCACGCGCGCGCTGACTTCCTTGCGGTAGCGGTTGAGCTCCTGCACGCTGGCGAAGCTGCGTTCGAGCAGCAGGCTCATGTTGTGCAGGATGCGCTCGACGACCTTGGTCTCCCAGACGGCGTCGAACTGGATCTGCTTGTCGAGCCAATGCTCCAGCCACGCCGGGTCGGGCAGCCGGCTTTGCACCGTGTCGCGCGGAAACAGCTTGGTATTGACATGCAGGTTGGTGGGGTGCAGCGCCTGCGCGGTACGCCGCGCGCTGGCCATCAGCACGCCCACCTTGGCGAAGGCGGCACGCGCCTCGTCACCGAAGCGCTGCATCGCGCGCTTCATGTAGCGCAAGTAGGCGCCGCCGTGCCGCGCCTCGTCCTTGGCCAAGGTTTCGTAGATGTGGCGGATGACCGGCTCGGTGTGCCACTCGGCGGCGCGCCGGTACCAGTGGTTGAGGCGGATCTCGCCGCAGAAGTGCAGCATCAGCGTTTCCAGCGCCGGCGCCGGGTCGAACTCGAAGCGCACCTCGTGCAGCTCTGCCTCCGTGGGCACCAGCTCGGGGCGGAAGCGCCGCAAGTACTCCATCAGCACCAGCGAATGCTTCTGCTCCTCGAAGAACCACACGCTCATGAAGGCGGAAAAGTCGCTGTCGCCGCGGTTGTCGCGCAGGAACATCTCGGTCGCCGGCAGCGCCGCCCACTCGGTGATGGCATTCATCTTGATGGTCTGCGCCTGCTCGTCGCTGAGCTGGGTGGCATCGAAGCTGCCCCATGGGATGTCGGTGTCCATGCTCCAGCGCACGGCCTCGAGTTGCTTGAATAGTTCGGGATACAGCATCGTGTAGTCCTGAAGGCAGGAGCAGTCATTCTATGGACCATTGCCAATCCGGCGCGCCAGGGGTTTGACCCCTGTCACTATAGGGATACTATATTACCATGATGGACAAATTGAACCTGTGTAGTACAAAATTAAGACTGATTAGTTCAAACCCCGTTCTCTACCCTGAGCTTGGAGAAGTCAGCCTGTGCACCCGAATCAGCATGTCCCTGGCGCCGCAAGTCGGCCACGCGGCTGAGCCCATGCGCCGCATCGCCGTCATCGGTTCGGGCATCAGCGGGCTGTCCGCAGCACATGCGCTTGCCCCTGCGTCGCACCTCACGCTGTTCGAGGCAGGCAGTCATTTCGGCGGCCACAGTCACACCGTGGATGTGCGACTGAACGGTGTGCGCCACGGCGTGGACACCGGATTCCTAGTCTTCAACCACCGCACCTACCCGCGTCTGGTTGAATTGTTCGATAGCCTGGGCGTGCCGACGGCAGAGTCGGAGATGTCCTTCTCGGTGCAGGTGCCGGAACAAGGCATCGAATGGAGCGGCTGCGACCTGAACACCGTGTTCGCGCAGCGCCGCAACCTGGTGCGCCCGCGCTTTCTTGCCATGCTGGCGCAGATCCTGCGCTTCAATCGCCTGGCGCGCGGCATCGTCGAAGCCGGCAATGAAGCCCACCTGACCGAGCCGATAGATGATTTCCTCGCCCGCCATGGTTTTGGCGCCGCCTTCCGCGACTGGTACCTGCTGCCGATGCTGGGTTGCATCTGGTCCTGCCCCACCGACCAGATGCTGCGTTTTCCGGTGGCCACGATGATCCGTTTCTGCCACAACCACGGGCTGATCCAGGTCAGCAACCGTCCACAGTGGCACACCGTGGTGGGCGGCTCGCGCGTTTACGTGCGCAAGATGCTCGAAGGCATCGACGACGCGCGGCTGCGCACGCCGGTGCGCTCGGTGCGGCGCAGCGCCGCGGGCGTGCGGGTGGCCACCGATGCCGGCACCGAGCGCTTCGACGAGGTGGTGCTGGCCTGCCACAGCGACCAGGCCCTGGCGCTGCTGTACGACGCCAGCGATGCCGAGCGCCGCGTACTCGGCGCCGTGCGCTACCAGCCGAACCGCGCCGTGCTGCACACCGACACTGCGCTGCTGCCGCGCCGCCGCCTGGCCTGGGCGGCCTGGAACTACGAGCGCGCGGCCGACGCCTCGCAGGAGCAATCGGCGGTGTGTCTGCACTACCTCATCAACCGCCTGCAGCCGCTGCCGTGGACCACGCCGGTGGTGGTGTCGCTGAACCCGAGCCGCCAGCCGGCCGCAGACAAGGTCATCGGCGAATACGACTACAGCCATCCCGTATTCGACGCCGCAGCCATCGATGCGCAGCGCCGCTTGCCGCAGATCCAGGGCCTCTCGAACACCTGGTTCTGCGGCGCCTGGACGCGCTACGGCTTCCACGAGGACGGCCTGATGTCGGGCCAGGCCGTCGGCGCAGCGCTTCGCGCACGCCTGTCGCAACGCGCCGGTGAGCAACGGGAGGCGGCGTGAGCACGTCCGCCGTCGCCATGATCGGCACCGGCGTGGTGCGACACCACCGCTTGCGACCGGTGGACAACGCCTTCGCGTACCCCACCTATTTCCTGATGCTGCCGATGCGCAGCTTGCGCACGAAGGTCTGCGCGCAGATCCACCGCAATCGCTTCGGGCTGCTCGCCTTCCATGACCGCGACCATGGCGATGCTCGCGGCGATGCCCTTGCCTGGCTCGAGGAGCTGCTGCCCGCCGAAGGCATCCACGACGCCACTGGCGAGGTCTGGCTGCAGACCTATCCGCGGGTGCTGGGCTATGTCTTCAAGCCGGTGAGCTTCTGGTACATCCATCGCGCCGACGGCTCGCTGACGGCGATCCTGGTCGAGGTGAACAACACCTTCGGCGAGCGTCACTGCTACCTGCTCGCGGGTGATCAGCTGGCCTATGGGCGCGACCTGCGCGCGCGCAAGGTGTTCCATGTCTCGCCCTTCAGCCACGTCACCGGCGGCTATCGATTCCGCTTCATGCGTGCCGACTTGCCCGAGGGTGCGCGTTGCGTGGCGCGCATCGACCATGAAGACGCCGAAGGCGCATTGCTGCAGACCAGTCTGTCGGGCCGGCTCGCACCCGTCACGCGCGCCAGTGTGCGCGCGGCCTTCTTCGGCATGCCCATGATGAGCCTCGGTGTGATCGCCCGAATCCACTGGCAGGCGCTGCGCGTATGGCTCAAGCGTGTGCCCTACGTGAAAAAGCCTCAACCGCCCGAAACCTTCGTCACGCGATGACGCGTCCAGCCCGCACCCAGTCGCCATGAGCAGCATCACCACCGCACCTACCTTTTCGCTGCCCCAGTCGGCGCCGGCAGCGGCACGCGCCGCGTTCGGGCTGCTGCGGCAGTTGCGCACCGGCACGCTCGACCTGCAGCTGCCCGACGGCGAACAGGCCCATTTCGGCAGCGGCGCCGAACAGGAGCCGCGCGGTGCGATGCGCCTGCGCAACTGGAAGGTCTGCGCCGCGGCGCTTCGCAGCGGCGACATCGGCTTTGCCGAGGCCTTCATCGACGAGGACTGGAGCTCGCCCGACCTGGTGGCGCTGCTGAAGGTCTTCATCGCCAACCGCGACGCGGTCGAGTCGGCGATCTATGGCAGCTGGTGGGGCTCGCTGCTGTACCGCGTGAAGCATCTGCTGAATGGCAATTCGCGACGCGGCAGCCGCAAGAACATCCACGCGCACTACGACCTGGGCAACCCGTTCTACAAGCTCTGGCTGGACGAGACGATGAGCTACTCGGCCGCCTGGTTCGAGGGCGATCCGAGCCGCGACCTGGCCAGCGCGCAATGGGCCAAGGTTCGACGCGCGCTCGACGAGTGCCGCGTCGAGCCAGGGCAGCGCGTGCTTGAGATCGGCTGCGGATGGGGCGGCCTGGCCGAATACGCGACGCGCCACTACGACGCGAGAGTGACCGGCGTCACGCTGTCCACCGAGCAGCTGGCTTTCGCCAACGAACGGCTGCGCGCCCAGGGCTTGGCGCACAAGGCCGATCTGCGGCTGCAAGACTACCGCGACCTGAACGACGGCCCCTACGACGCAGTGGCATCGATCGAGATGTTCGAGGCAGTGGGCCGCAAGTACTGGCCCGGGTTCTTCGCCAAGCTGCACGCGCTGCTCAAGCCGGGAGGCCGCGCCTGCATCCAGAGCATCACCATCCGCGACGACCTGTTCGATCGTTACGTGGACTCCACCGACTTCATCCAGCAGTACATCTTCCCCGGTGGCTTGCTGCCCAGCCCCTCGGCCTTTCGCGAGCAGGCGGAGGCCGCCGGGTTGCGCATCGTCAACGAGCTTAGCTTCGGCCCCGACTATGCCGAGACGCTGCGTCGCTGGCGCGTGCGCTTCCTGGCACAAGAGGCTGCCGTGCGCCGGCTGCGCTTCGATGCACGCTTCATGCGCATCTGGGAGTTCTACCTGGCCTACTGCGAGGCGGCCTTTGCCACCGGCAACACCGATGTCATGCAGTTCACGCTGGAGCGCAAATGAGCCACCCCCGCAGCCTCTTCGACGCTCGCCCGATGGGGGGCCGTGCCCGCGCTCCGACAAAGCGGCTTGCGCAGCGGGCGCTAGCGCGCAGCAGCGTGGGCGGCCATGGACCGACCCAGCGACGAGAAGGACCGTGATGAAACCCGATCCCTCCTTCACGCGTCGAAGCGCAGTCTTGCTGCTGGCCAGCATGCCGCTGCACAGCCTGGGCAAGCGTGCTGCGTCGCTGCCGCCCGAGGTGTCGGCCGAGCTGCCCGGCGCGCTCTTGCTGGGCGAGGGCCGGTTGCGGTTCCTGGGCATGCACATCTACGACGTGCGACTGTGGGGCGAAGGCGCGCAGGTGGCGCGCGAGCCGAAGACCGAGCCCTTGGCGCTGGAGCTGCAGTACGCGCGCGCTTTAAGCGGCCGGGACATTGCCGAGCGTTCGCTGAAGGAAATGCAAGGCCTTGAAACGGTGGCTGCTGCGCAGGCCGAGCGATGGCTGGGGCAGATGCGGCAGATCTTCCCCGACGTCAAGGCCGGCGACCGCATCACCGGCGTACAGCGGCCCCTCGAGGCGGCGCGCTTCTTCGTCAACGGCCAGCCCGGCGGCGAAGTGCGCGACGCGGATTTCACGCGCTTGTTCTTCGGCATCTGGCTGTCGCCGCGCACCTCGCAACCCGGCCTGCGGGAGGCCTTGCTCGGCGCGCGCGGGCGCGCCCCGTGAGCGGCGTGCTGGCCGCCGTGTCGGGCACGCCGCAAAGCGCAGCGCCCACACCCTGGCGCGACGGCTGGCGCAATGGCCTGAGCTACGGCGCGCTCGGCCTGCCTTTGGCCTTCGTGGCCTTGCCGCTGTACGTGATCCTGCCGGCGCACTATGCCGCGAACTTCGGCATGCCGCTGGCCTGGCTGGGTGCGCTGCTGCTCGCGGCGCGGCTGCTGGATGCCTTTGTCGACCCATGGATCGGCCGACGCTGCGACGAATGGTTCGCGCGCTCGACGCACACCGTACTGCTCATCGCCGTTCTCGCCGCACTGGTGCTGAGCGTCAGTTTCGTGGCGCTGTTCTTTCCGCCGATGCGCGATCTGGGTGGGCTGCTGTGGTGGTGCGGCGCGACGCTTGCCGTGAGCTACCTGAGCTACAGCGTGCTGAGCATCGTGCACCAGGCCTGGGGGGCGCGGCTGGGTGGCGACGTCGGGCAGCGCGCACGCATCGTCTCCTGGCGCGAAGGCCTGTCGCTGGTGGGCGTGCTGCTGGCCAGCGTGCTCAGCTCGACGCTGGGCCTGGGCGTGACCAGCGCCGTGCTGGCGGTATCGCTGGCGCTGGGCCTGGCGGCGCTGTGGCGGGCGCCGCGCGCCAGCGCCGGTGCGCTGCCGACGCACACCAGTGGCACGCGGTTGGCGCTGGCCAACCCGGCGTTCCGGCGCCTGCTGTCGGTGTACCTGGTGAACGGCATCGCCAGTGCCATACCGGCCACGCTGGTGCTGTTCTTCATCCGCGACCGGCTGCAGGCGCCAGCCTACGAAGCGCTGTTTCTGGGCAGCTATTTCCTGGCCGCGGCGCTGTCGATGCCGCTGTGGATGCGCGCGGTGGCGCGCTTCGGCTTGGCGCGCAGCTGGCTGGGTGGCATGTTGCTGGCCATCGCGGCGTTCGTCTGGGCGGCCTTTCTGGGCGCTGGCGACATTGCCGCCTTTGCCGCCGTGTGCGTGGCCAGCGGCATCGCCCTGGGTGCCGACCTGAGCCTGCCCGGGGCGCTGCTGGCGGGCGTGATCCGGCGCGCCGGCCATGGCGGCCAGGCCGAGGGCCGCTACTTCGGCTGGTGGAACTTCGCCACCAAGCTCAACCTGGCGCTGGCCGCTGGCATTTCCCTGCCGCTGCTGGGCCTGTTCGGCTACGCGCCCGGCAGCCAGGACGCTGCCGCGCTGACCGCCTTGACGCTGGCCTACTGTGCCTTGCCCTGCCTCTTGAAACTCATCGCTGCCGCCATGCTGTATGTGCGCTGGCTGCGCAGCCCGGAAGGATCGGTGGAATGAAACGACGCCTGGGTTTGGCTGTCGCCGCGGCCCTGTTGCTGGGTGCCTGCGCAGGGCCGGTAGCGCAGGACTATGCGGCCGAGAAGCCGGTGCTCGACCTGAAGACCTACTTCAACGGCGAGTTGACCGCGCACGGCCTGTTCACCGACCGCAACGGCAGGGTGCAGCGTCGCTTCGTCGTCACCTTGAAGGGCAGCTGGCAGGGCAACCAGGGCGTGCTGGAGGAAGATTTCGTCTACAGCGACGGCAGCAAGGAGCGTCGCGTCTGGCGCCTCGTCGATGAAGGCAACGGCCGCTGGAGCGGCCGTGCCGACGACGTGGTGGGCGTGGCCGAGGGCCGCTCGGCCGGCAATGCGCTCAACTGGCGCTACACGCTGGCTCTGCCCGTCGACGGCAAGGTCTACGAGGTGCAGTTCGACGACTGGATGTACCTGATGGACGAGCGCGTGATGCTGAACAAGGCCGTGATGAGCAAGTTCGGCATCCGGCTGGGCGAGGTCACGCTGGCGTTCTACCGGAAGTGAAGCCGATGTCGCTGAACCCGAAGATCGTTGATTGGAAAGGCCGCGTCGTGTGGCTGCTGGGCGCGTCCACCGGCATCGGCCGCGCCACGGCCGAGCTGTTGCACCGCAAGGGCGCGACCGTCGTCGTCTCGGCGCGCAGTGCCGATGCGCTGGCGGCCTTTGTCGCGGCCCATGCGGGCAGCCAGGCGATCGCCCTCGACACCACCGACCGGCAGGGCCTGCACGATGCCGCGGCGGCGATCCTGCGCGACCATGGCCGCATCGACCAGGTGGTGTACTGCGCGGGCACGTACAGCGCCATGCGTGCCACCGACTTCGACCTGGATGCCGCACTGCGCCACCAGCAGGTGAACTACGTCGGCGCTTTGTACATGCTGGACGCCGTGCTGCCCCAGCTGCTGAAGCAGGCCGCCAATGGCCAGGGCGGGCACTTGAGCCTGATGGCCAGCGTGGCCGGATATCGCGGTTTGCCGCAATCGCTGGCCTACGGGCCCACGAAGGCGGCGCTGATCAACCTGGCGGAAACCCTGTTCCTCGACCTGTCGCCGCTGGGGCTGGGCGTGTCGGTGGTGAACCCGGGCTTCGTGCGCACGCCGCTGACCGACCAGAACCAGTTTCATATGCCGGCGCTGATCACGGCCGATCAGGCCGCCACCGAGGTGGTGCACGGCTGGGAAGCAGGGCACTTCGAGATCCACTTCCCGAAGCGATTTACCCTGTGGATGAAGGCGCTGCGCCACATGAGCGACGGCCTGTACTTCATGCTCATCCGCCGCAGCACGGCCACATGAACGACACGCCCGCCGATGTGCGCGTGCGTCGCGTGGTGGTGTTCTTCGAGGGCCTGCGCGCCGAGCACCTGCCGCAGCTGGCGCAACTGTACAGCGACGACGCGTTCTTCAAGGACCCGTTCAACGAGGTACGCGGCGTGCAGGCCATCCAGCACATCTTCGCGCACATGTTCCGTTCGCTCGAGCGGCCGCGCTTCGTCATCCACGACAGCGTGGCGCAGGGCGATCAGTGTTTCCTGAGCTGGGACTTCCGCTTCGCGCAGCGGCGCAGCAAGGCCCGCGAGATGATCATCCGCGGCGCCTCGCACCTGCGATTTGCCGACGACGGCCGCATCGCCATGCACCGCGACTACTGGGACGTAGCCGAAGAGCTGTACGAAAAGCTGCCTCTGCTGGGCACGCTGATGCGCTGGCTGAAGCGGCGCGTCAACGCTTGACAGGGGTGGACTACTGCTGACCTTCGGTGAGCGTGTGCACCTGGAACTGGCCGGACTTGTCGACCAGCCAGACCTCGATGAACTTCACCCGGCCCAGACGTGCCGGGGGCGGCAGCGGCGCGGCGCGGCGGATCAGCGACACCACCCAGGGCGTGACCTCCTTGGCAGCGGCCGGCGCGCGGACCACGCGCACCTGCAGCACGGCGCCGCGCGCATCGACCTCGGTTTCGGTGACCATGATGGCGTAGACCAGCGGCGGCACCATGCCCTTGAGGATGTGCGACGGATAGGCAGCGTAGATGTGCTGTGCAGCGTCCTTGCGGTAGGCCTTCTCGTTCAGTGCCAGCGATGCCGGCACCTGGGCCGGGCGTTGTGCTGGCGGCACCGTCGCGAACTGCGCCTGCGCGCTCAGACCGGCCAACGCCAGGCCGCCCAGGCCCCAGCGCCTGAGTCGGCCCACGAAGGTCACAAGCTGCGTCGCTGATGGCATGGCGGGGTCCACGGCTTGCCGGCCCGGCAGCAACACCTCGGCACAGCGCCTTGCACGGCAGCGTACTTGATCATCCTGGAGCGCGGGCGGTGGCCGCCGGATGGGTGCCTGCCGCGCAATGCGGCACACGGGCGGACCTAACGCAACCATCCCTTGCGCCTGAAGTAGATGAACGGTGCCGCCACCGACGCCGCCATCAGGCCCAACGCAAAGGGGTAGCCGTAGGACCAGTCGACTTCGGGCATGAAGCGGAAGTTCATGCCGTAGATGCTGGCAATCAGCGTCGGCGGCAGCAGTGCCACGCTGGCCACCGAGAAGATCTTGATGATCTTGTTCTGGTTGATGTTGATGAAGCCGACCGTGGCGTTCATCAGGAAGTTGATCTTGTCGAACAGGAAGGTCGTGTGGCTGTCCAGCGAGTCGATGTCCCGCAGGATCTGCCGCGCCTCCTCGAACTGCTCGGCATTGAGCATGCGGCTGCGCATCATGAAGCTAACCGCGCGCCGCGTGTCCATCACGTTGCGGCGGATGCGGCCGTTCAGGTCTTCCTCCTTGGCGATGGCCGACAGCGCGTCGCCCGCCGCCTGGTCGTTGACGCCTTGTTTCAACACGCTGGCACTGACCGCCTCGAGGCTGTCGTAGATGCCCTCCAGCGCATCGGCGGAGTATTCGGCATCGGCGTCGTACAGCTTCAGCAGCACATCCTTCGCATCCTCGATCAAGGAAGGGATGCGCCGTGCGCGCAGGCGCAGCAGGCGGAACACCGGCAGGTCCTCGGCATGCACCGAGAACAGCATCTGGCGCCACAGGATGAAGGCGACGCGCACGTTGCGCGGCGTGATGTCGTCGTCGATCAGGAAGTCGGAACGGATGTGCAGCTCGCCGTTGTCCTCTTCGTAAAAGCGCGCCGATTCCTCCAGATCGTCGTCGACGATGTCGTCCGGGATGCTCAAGCCGAATTGCCGCGCCACCCAGGCCTTCTCCTGGGCAGTGGGAGCTTCCATGTCGACCCACACGGGCTGCTGCTGCCCGGGCAGGTCGAGGCGGTCGACTTCTTCCTGGAAGATGCGCCCGCTCAGGCGGCCGTTCTCCAGCGTGAACACGTTCAGCATCAGCGACTCCGGCGCGCACGAGGGGTTGCAAAACCAGCGCCAATGGGACTACGGGGAAGGATCGGTGTCGACCGTCTCACCCCGCTGGTATTTGTGAAGCCGCCGCGTGGCGCTTCGCTGCCCGGAGTGGACGGTCACCGAGGGTGACTCTGGTCCAAGACTGCCTCTGTGGAAATTGCGAGGTTCAATTATCACACCGCCGATGGCGGCTGCCATTCGCGCACAGGCCGACATTCCGGCTGCCCACCAGGCAGGTGCCACGACGCGCGGCTGGACTTGGCACCTGGCAGGCACCTGGTAGCGCTTGTCAGCGCCGCATTTCAGTAGCACACTGGGTTCAAGATCTGGGCGCCGCCATGCTGCCGCGCCCTTTCACCTGCCCGCCCCTTCCCGCCTTTCCCACCACCCCCGAAAAGGAGGCACTGATGAACCTGACGATCAGCGGACATCATCTCGAGGTCACGGCCGCGTTGAGAGAGTACGTGCTTACAAAGCTGGAGCGCGTGACGCGTCATTTCGACCAGGTCGTAGATGTGAACGTGTTGCTGACCGTCGAGAAGCAGAAGGAGAAGGAACGCAGACAGAAGTGCGAGGTGACCTTGCGCGTCAAGGGGCGCGACATCTTTGTAGCGCACGCCAACGAGGATCTCTACGCTGCCATCGATCAACTGATGGACAAACTCGACCGCCAGGTGGTGCGTCACAAGGACCGCACACAGGAACACCACCACGCCACGGCCAAGCGGCTGCATGTAGGCACGGCCTAAACAACCTTCGGCCCGCCCTGGGGCGAGCATCCGGGCGCTGCTTGCCGCTTGGCTGGTGGCAGGCGCCGCTGCCGACACACTGCTTGGTGGGCGAACCTCGCGTGGCCATCGACAGGCGAAGCCGACGCCTGCCACTCCCGCGCAAGAAGCGTTGCTGCAGCGCAGCACGCTGGACTTTTCCCTCAACTCCGGGGTCAGAAGCACCGACGCGATGGTGGCTCGCTTTCTATAATTCACCACCTTGTAACAAAATCGAGTCGCGCTTCGATTTCCAGGCGACGCGTTGGGTACGAACATCGACATGAATCGTCTAGCTGCCATAT
>DASQFA010000536.1:0-4061 GCA_035633375.1 Rubrivivax sp. | reverse complement strand
CGCCGTCACGGCCGCCGTCTCGGCCAGCGCGGTCAGCCAGGTGGCCATGGCCGCCTTGCCCGAGCCGGTGATGCAAACCCAGGCCGACACGATGCCCCCGCTGGTGCCCAACACCGGGCGGCCCTACAACCCGGTGGTCACCCTCAACGGCTGGACGCTGCCTTGGCGCATGAACCAGGGGGTCAAGGAGTTCCACCTGGTGGCCGAACCGGTGGTGCGCGAGATGACCCCCGGCTTCAAGGCACACCTGTGGGGCTACAACGGGCAGAGCCCGGGGCCGACCATCGAGGTGGTGGAGGGCGACCGCGTGCGCCTGTTCGTGACCAACAAGCTCGGCGAACTCACCAGCATCCACTGGCACGGCCAGCGCCTGCCCAACGGCATGGACGGCGTGACGGGGCTGAACCAGCCCGGCATCCCGCCCGGCAAGACCTATGTCTACGAATTCGTGGCGCGCCGCCCCGGCACCTTCATGTACCACCCGCATGCCGACGAAATGGTGCAGATGGCGATGGGCATGATGGGTTTCTGGGTCACGCATCCCAAGGGAAAACATCCATTGATCGAAGACGTGGACCGCGACTTCGTGTTCCTGCTCAATGCCTACGACATCGATCCCGGCAGCTACACGCCGAAGATCATGACCATGCTCGACTTCAACCTGTGGAGCTGGAACAGCCGCATCTTCCCGGGCATCGACCCGCTGGTGGTGAGGAAGAACGACAAGGTGCGCATCCGCATCGGCAACCTGACGATGACCAACCACCCGATCCACCTGCACGGGCACGAGTTCCTGATCACCGGCACCGACGGCGGGCCCACGCCCAAGAGCGCCAGGCAGTACGAGATCACGGCCGACATTGCCGTGGGCCAGATGCGCCAGCTCGACTTTCTCGCCGACGAAGAAGGCGACTGGGCCTTCCACTGCCACAAGAGCCACCACACGATGAACGCCATGGGCCACGGCGTGCCCACCATGATCGGCGTGGACCACAGCGGCGTGGCCAGGCAGATCACGAAGCTGATCCCCGACTACATGGTGATGGGCGAGCGCGGCATGAAGGACATGACCGAGATGGAGATGCCGCTGCCCGACAACACGGCGGCCATGATGACCGGCACCGGGCCCTTCGGCGCCGTGGGCATGGGCGGCATGTTCAGCGTGATCAAGGTGCGCAAGGACCAGAAGCCGGGTGACTACACCGACCCCGGCTGGTACCAGCACCCGCCCGGCGCCGTGGCCTATGAGTTCACCGGCAGCCTGAGCGATGCGGCGCGCTTCAAGGCCGAGGGCACCGGCTCGATGCCGCCGCTGGCCCGGCCCGCCACCGCAACCGAAGTCAAGGTGCGCAAGCCTGTTCCCAAGGGATCAGGCCGGCATTCCGGGCATTGAACCTCGACGCTCCTAAAACCATAGGCCAACCCATGCAAACCAGCAAGAGAAACCTCGTCCTGGCCGCCGCGGCCGGCCTGCTCACCGCAGGGCGCGCCCTTTCACATGGCGACGACAAACATCCGGCCAAGAGCGGCCCGGTGAAGAAGGAGCAGATGGACTGGGGCATCGCCGGTGACGCGGCGGCGGCCAAGCGCAGCATCGAGGTCGGCATGACCGACAACATGCGCTTCACGCCCGAGCGCATTGCCGTCAAGCAGGGCGAGACCCTGCGCTTCGTGATTCGCAACCGCGGCAAGGTGATGCACGAGTTCGTCATCGGCACCCAAGCCGAGAACGCCAGGCATGCCGCGCTGATGGTGAAGTTCCCCGACATGGAACACGATGCGCCGTACATGGCCCATGTGGCGCCGGGCAAGACGGGCCAGATCGTCTGGACCTTCAACCGTGTCGGCGAGTTCGAGTTCGCATGCCTGATCGCCGGCCACTTCCAGGCCGGCATGGTGGGCCGGGTTTCCGTGTCGGCCGCATGAGGGAAGGGCGAGCCAGCCATGCCGCACCAGCCCCACCCTGCGGTGCGAGGTCGACAAGCGCCATCACGCCCACCCGGTCCGCGCGCGGCGGCTGACGCGTGCGCTGCGCGCCCACGCCGCACCCACGCCTCTCAGGCCGCCCGCTCGAGGACGGGCCGTCCCCATATGCGGCGCTGCATCTCCGACGGTGTGCAACCGAAGAGATCGCGGTAATAGCGGGGGAAGCGGCCAAGATGCCAGACGCCGGACTGCGTCGCGATCTCGGTCAGCGTCATCCGATCGCCCGCGGCCAGCAGCATCGCGTGCGCGTGCTGCAGCCGTGCACTGAGCACGAACGCGCGCGCGTTCGTGTCGAACTGCTCGCGGAACGCGAGTTGCAGCGAACGCTCGCTGGTATGCAGCTCGCGGCACAGCGCCTCGACCGTCAACAGCGATCCGGCACCGACCCCGGCGCGGATGCGGTCTTCGGCGGCGAGCGCGAGCCGGCGCCGGCTGGCCGGTCCGGGCATGTGGAGCCCTGAGGAGCTTGCCTCGTTCGCGCCGATCGCGTCGCGCAGCGCGGCAACCACGTCGTCCAGCAACAGGGCTTGGGGCAGCCCGACCAGCCCGTGCGGATTGGCCCCTGCGCGCAGCGTGAGCGTCATGATCAGGTCGGCCAACCGGTTGCCATGGGCGTGCAACACGCGACGCTTGCGCTGGCTGCTGTCGAACCAGGCCTGCAGCGGGTCGTCGGGATCGCGCAGTATGCCGCGATGCAGGCGCAACAGCCCGCACCACCACGCGCCGCGCGAGGTCGAGTCGAAGCGCGCTCCGGCACCGTGCAGGTGCAGCGACGGGGTGTTCAGGGCCACTCCGTTGAGGATGGCTCGCGGCCCCACGGCGACGCATGCATTGGCAAAGTCGTCAGCGAGCTGCCCGACGACCCGCACTGGCGCACCACAAAGGCGCTCGACGCCGATGCGCAGCAAAGGCATCTGGACCAGCGTCGCGTCGCTGCGGAACGTACCGTCGGCCAGGCGCTGCACCTGCGTTTGGAACGAAGGAGTCGACGCCCATTCCCCGCGCAACTCGGGCTCGCTCCAGCTAAGGTGCGCGACGGCCGCGCGCGCTGCTGCGTGGTCGGGCGGGTTGTCCCCCATGCCCGAGGCAGGGCCCGGCGAGGGCGGTACGGGCGGGATGCGCTGCGGGTAGGCCGTCATCGAGGCTGCGGGAAGTGGATAGCGCTGACGCACACGCCAAAACTATTATCGCAGCGTCAAGTAAATCACCCGAACGGCACGCGACCGTCCCGGCCCCGATCGGGCGGCCAGTTCCACGTCCAGCCCCGGCCAGCTTGCACCCGTCGCGCGCCGGCTACCCCTCATCCATCACCCAGCAGGAGCCTTCCCATGACGACCCCTTCCGACTTTCCTGGACTCGAAGCGCTCGCCGCCACCGATCGCGCCGACCGTTCCGCGCGACGCAGCTTTCTCGGCGGCGCTGCGGCCACGGTCGCGGGCGGCCTCGTCGCCGGGTGCGCATCATCGACGCCCGCGCCGGGCGCCGGCGCGACGGCAGCTCGGGGCGCGTTCGACCCCGCGACGTTCACCGGCCCGGGCATCGAGTCGGAAACCGGCACTGCCATCTACCACTTTCCGCGTGACCATGCGATGCACGGCGGCCCGTGGTACCGCGGCGCCGAGTACCAGGAAACGCACTACTTCACCGGCTTCTTCAACGACAAGCGCACCGGCAAGCCGTACTCGGTTTTCTTCTGCTGGGCCTCCTACGGCTGGGACGCCAAGCTCGGGCGGCCGGTGTGGGTGTCGCTGTTCTCGATGACCGACATCGAGCGCAAGAAGTTCCTGCAGGCGGTGCACCCGATGAGCGGCAAGCTGGCCTCCAGCGGCTCCGGCCCCGACGTGGCCGCCAAGGCGTTCACGGCTGAGTACGTGCTCGGCAAGGACGGCAGCGGCAACGAGGGACTGTTCTCGTATCAGTCGAAAGACGAGAGTTTCCGCTGGATGGCCAACGTGCCGAAGCCGACCGACGGGCTCAAGAACCAGACGCCGTACGCCATCGACGCCCGAGCCCGGGTGGTCAAGCCCGGCTTTCGCTGCCCCGTGCCTTATGGCTTCACGCAGGAAGGCCTCGGC
>DASQFA010000535.1:0-9153 GCA_035633375.1 Rubrivivax sp. | reverse complement strand
GCATGGTCAAGAGGGCAACAGCTTCCACATCATCGCCCAAGGCCAGGTGGACGTGTTCCGCGACGGCCAGCGCGTGGCGCAGCTGGGCAGCGGCACCTCGGTGGGCGAGATGGCCTACCTGGCGCCGAGCCCGGCGCTGCGTATCCACAGCGCCGACGTGGTCGTGTCCGAACCCGCCACCACCATCTCCTTCACGCCGCACACGCTGGAGCAACTGGGTCTGGGCACGCGCCGGCTGTTCGATGCGGCCTTCATCCGCGTGCTGGTGCGCCGGCTGCACGCCGCGCACGAGGCACTGGCGCATCCGCGAAGAATCCTTTGAGAAGGCCCGGGCCGGGCGGTGCTCGGGCGGTGCGGGGCGCGTGGTGCGCGGCTGTGGTCTCGTGGTCCAATCCGTGCTGGCCTCATCGCCAACCGTGAACAGAAACCACCAAGGAGCAACCATGAAGTACCTGATGAGCATCCTGACCGTGACGGTCGCCGCCTTCTCCACCTCGGCCTTTGCTGTCAACGCCACCTGCGAGGCGACAGCCAAGGACAAGAAGCTGGCCGGCGCCGCGCTGACCAGCTTCATGAAGAAGTGCGAGGCCGATGCCGGCGGCGCCGCGGGCGCTTGCGAAGCGCAGGCCGCCGATAAGAAGCTGGCCGGGGCGGCCAAGACCAGCTTCGTCACCAAGTGCGAGAAGGACCACGGCGGCGCCATGAAGGCGGCCGACAAGTGCGAGGCCCAGGCCGCCGAGAAGAAGCTCGCGGGCGCGGCCAAGACCAGCTTCACGAAAAAGTGCATGGCCGACGCGGGTGGCTGAGCCCAGGGTGCACTGAGCGCGCCGGGCCGCCCCAAGCTGATCCCGCGGCGCTCAGCGCGAAGCGTCGTCCAGCGCGCCTGGGCGCTGCGGTGCGCGTCAGCCTCAGCGTTTGCCGGGTCGATCAGCGCATGGCAACCTGGATACCTTGCCAGTACTCCGCATCGCCGTAGGTGTGCTTGAGGAAGTCGATCCACAGTCGCACACGCAGCGGCAGGTGCTTGCGCTGCGGAAAGACCGCGTAGACGCCGTTCGGCGGCGCGGCAAACGCGTCCAGCAGCGATATCAGTTGGCCCTCGGCGATTTCGCGTTCGACCTCCCAGGTGCTGCGCCAAGCGATGCCCAGGCCCTGTAGGCACCAGTCGTGAAGCACCTGCCCGTCGCTGCAGTCGAGCCGCCCGCCGGGCCGCAGGTGGATCAGTTCGGCGTCCACCAAGAACGCCCAGCCGCGCGTCTGGCTGGCGTCGGAGGACAGCGTCAGGCACTCGTGCCGCACCAGCTCGGCGGGATGCGCCGGCGTGCCGGCACGCCTCAGGTAGTCGGGCGAGGCCACGCAGCGGCGCCGGTTGTCGGCCAGGCGCACGCTGACCATGCTCGAATCGGGCAGGTCGCCGACACGCACCGCGCAGTCGACGCTCTCGTTGACGATGTCCACCACCCGGTCGCTGAGGTTCAGCGACAGTCGCACCTCCGGATGCTGCTGCACGAAGCGTGGCACCAGCGGGGCCACATGCCGGCGCCCGAAACCGGCCGGTGCAGTGATACGCAAGTGCCCGCTGGCCTTGACACCGCCTGCGCTGACACTGGCTTCTGCATTGGAAATATCGGCAAGCAAGCGCTGACAATCCTCAAGGAAGGCGCTGCCCTCGTGGGTGAGCGTGATGCGCCGGGTGGTGCGCACCAGCAGCTTCACGCCGAGCCGTTCCTCGAGCGCGTCGATGCGCCTGCCGATGACTGCCGGCGCCACGCCCTCGGCATTGGCGGCGGCAGTAAGGCTGCCCTTGACGGACACGGCTACGAACGATTCGATTTGCTTTAGTCTATCCATGGTCGAAGATTACCGTCATACAAATCACAAATCAATCTGCCCCGTGGACGACGATGGTTTTGAACTAGTTGTCGCAAAGTCATAAATCCAAGACCTTTGTCGAGCTTAATATTCCCTCTGGTTCGTAATAGATTCTCCTGATGGACAAACCGTCGCTGCGTGCCCGCGCCCAAACCGTACCCCGCGCCGTGCTCTTCGACGCCTACGGCACGCTCTTCGACGTGTACAGCGTGTCGCTGCTGGCCGACCAGCTCTTCCCCGGCCAAGGCGAGCGCCTGAGCATCCTGTGGCGTGACAAGCAGATCGAATACACGCGACTGTGCTCGATGAGCGGCGCCGCAGGCGAGCACTATCGGCCGTTCTGGGAGCTCACGCGTGCCGGGCTGCGCTACGCCGCACTGCGCCTGGGGCTGGTGCTCGACACCGCGGCCGAAGAGCGGCTCATGAACCAGTACCACCACCTGAGCAGCTTTCCAGAGAACAAGCCGGTGCTGCAGGCCTTGAAGGCTCGCGGCATCGCGGCCGGTATCCTCAGCAATGGCGATCCGCAAATGCTGTCGGTGGCGGTGAAGAGCGCCGGCCTCGACGGATTGCTCGACCCGTTGATCAGCGTGCACACCATCAAACGCTACAAGACCGATGCAGCAGCCTATGCGCTGGGCCCGGCGGCGCTGGGACTGCCGGCCCGCGACATCCTGTTCGTCTCCAGCAACGGCTGGGATGCGATCGGCGCCACCTGGTTCGGCTACACCACCTTGTGGGTCAACCGTGCCGCCTTGCCCCAGGAACAGCTCGACACCGAGCCCACACGCACCGGCCGCAGCCTGCGCGCGGTGCTCGACTTCTTTCCCACCTGAACCCAAGCGACCAACGCCATGACCGAACGCACCACCGCCCACCGCCTGCAAGTCGCCACCGAGTTGCACCGTTTCATCGAAGACAAGGTGCTGCCCGGCACCGGCGTCGACCCCGCCGCCTTCTGGCGGGGCTTCGACCAGATCGTGCACGATCTGGCGCCGAAGAACGCCGCACTGCTGGCCGAGCGCGACCGGCTGCAGACCGAAATCGACGCATGGCACAAGGCGAATCCTGGCCCGATCAGGAAGCCCGCCAAGTACCGCGCCTTTCTCGAGAAGATCGGCTATTTGGTGCCGGTGCCGGGCAAGATGAAGGTGAGCACGAAGAACGTCGATGCCGAGCTGGCGCTGCAGGCCGGCCCGCAGCTGGTGGTGCCGATCACCAACGCGCGCTATGCGCTGAACGCGGCCAATGCGCGCTGGGGATCACTCTATGACGCGTTGTACGGCACCGACGCGATTGCCGACGACGGCGGCGCGCAAAGTGGCAGCGGCTACAACCCGGTTCGCGGAGCCAGGGTCATCGACTACGCACGCCACGTGCTCGACCGTTGCGCACCGCTGGCCAAGGGCTCGCACCTCGACGCCACGCTCTACTGCGTCGAGGCCGGCAAGCTGACGGTGCGCTTGCAGGACGGCAGCGTCAGCGGCCTGAAGAAGCCGGCGCAGTTCGTCGGCTTTCAGGGCGTGGCCGACGCGCCGTCGTCGGTGCTGCTGGTGCACCATGGGCTGCACCTGGACATCCGCATCGACCGCGGCACGCCAATCGGCAAGGACGATGCGGCCGGCGTGTGCGACCTGGTGCTGGAGGCGGCACTGTCGACCATCCTCGACCTGGAAGATTCAGTGGCCGTGGTCGATGCCGCCGACAAGGTGCAGGCCTATGGCAACTGGCTGGGCATCATGCAGGGCACGCTCACCGAAGAGGTGGCCAAGGGCGGCAAGACCTTCACGCGCGGCCTGAACCCCGACCGCCGCTACACCGGCCCGAGTGGCGAGCAGGTTGCGCTGCACGGCCGCTCGCTGCTGTTCGTGCGCAACGTCGGCCACCTGATGAACAACCCGGCCGTGCTCTGGGGCCCGAGTGACGCGCCGCAGGAGATTCCCGAAGGCATTCTCGACGCGGTGGTGACGACCACCATCGCGCTGCACGACCTGCAGCGCCATGGCGCCAACGGCATCTGCAACTCGCGCCACGGTTCGGTCTACATCGTCAAGCCGAAGATGCACGGTCCGGCCGAAGTGGCCTTTGCCGCCGAGCTGTTCGGCCGCATCGAGACGCTGCTCGGCTTGCCCAAGGCCACGGTCAAGCTCGGCATCATGGACGAAGAGCGCCGCACCAGCGTCAACCTGAAGGCCTGCATCGCGGCGGCTGCCGAGCGCGTGGCCTTCATCAACACCGGCTTCCTCGACCGCACCGGCGACGAGATGCACACCGCCATGCACGCCGGGCCGATGATCCGCAAGGGTGAGATGAAGGCCAGCGCCTGGATCCAGGCCTACGAGCGCAGCAACGTGCTCGTCGGGCTGGAATGCGGGCTGCGCGGCAAGGCGCAGATCGGCAAGGGCATGTGGGCCATGCCCGACCTGATGGCGGCGATGCTGCAGCAGAAGATCGTTCATCCGCGCGCCGGCGCCAACACCGCCTGGGTGCCCAGCCCCACCGCGGCCACGCTGCACGCCTTGCACTACCACCAGGTGGATGTGTTCAAGGTGCAGCAGGAACTTGAGAAGACCGACATGGATGCCGCACGCGGCGCCCTGCTCGAAGGCCTGCTCACGGTGCCCGTGGCGAAAAAGCCGAACTGGAGCGATGCCGAGAAGCAGCAGGAACTTGACAACAACGCGCAGGGCATCCTCGGCTATGTGGTGCGCTGGGTGGACCAGGGCGTGGGCTGCTCCAAGGTGCCGGACATCCACAACATCGGCCTGATGGAAGACCGTGCCACGCTGCGCATCAGCAGCCAGCACATGGCCAACTGGCTGCTGCATGGTGTCGTCAGCAAGGCGCAGGTGAAGCGCACTCTCGAACGCATGGCCAAGGTGGTGGACCAGCAGAATGCCGGCGATGCCCTGTACCGGAACATGGCCGGGCGCTTCGATGAATCGGCCGCTTTCCAGGCCGCCAGCGACCTGGTCTTCAAGGGCCTGGCGCAGCCCAGCGGCTACACCGAGCCGCTGCTGCATGCCTGGCGGCTGAAGGTGAAGGGCGCCTAGATCAGGCGCGTGTCGGGCCTGGGAAGCGGCGGCTGAAACCCCGCCGCAGCGGTACATCTTTCATCGGCTGCTTGTCCCATAGCTGGGCTATGGGACTGCGAAGCCGGCAAATACTGTCCTAGCTTCGACGCCCCAAGCCCGACAGGCTCTCGACATCCGTTGTCAACCCGCGCGACGGCATCAGCGTGGCAGCCGGGACCCGAGCCATTGCACTGTCGGCCGCGCTCGGCGCCACAGCTGCCAACCCCAGAGCAGGCGCGACGACCAGCGAAGCGCTCGCCCCGGCCGCAGGAGCACCAGCACCGCCAGCGCGCCGAGCGGCCACGCGGGATGCTGGCGCAGCCAGTGGCTACCGGCGCGGACCTGATCGATAACCGCCAGCGGGGTGCGCAGCACAGCCGACTGCGCGCCCAGTTCGAGGCGCAACTGAGCGCTGCGTGCCAATAAACGCTCGCGGTTCAGCTCGAGTTCACGCTGACGATCGGCCATGAGCAACTCAACGGCGCCGGGTCAGGTCGGTGGCGTCGCGCCGCAGTTCGGCCAGGCTGGCTTCGAGCGATCGGCCACCCGCGCGCAGTCGCGCGCGCGCGGCGAGCAGCCCCCACACGCTGCCGCCGACGAACAGCACCATCAGCACGCCCAGCACGATGGGCCGATGCGGCTCCGCGAACAGCGAGACGACGAACGCGATCAGCAGCGCCAACCCTAGGCCAAGCGCCAGCAGCGATGCGGCCGCAATCAGCAATGCATCGAACAGCTGCAGCTTCTGCTGATCGAGTTCGTTGAGCACCAGCTCGAGTCGCACATGGGCGATCTCGAGCAGTGTCGCAAGCAGTCGCTTGAGCGACGCGAAGAGCCCCTGCTGCGGCACGGCCTCATTCATCGGCAGATCCCGAAGTCGGCGGGCTCACCGAAGGGGCGCGCCACCGACCCATCTGTTCAGCGACCACGGAAGCGCTCATGCCTGGCCGTGTCAGCGGCGCGAAATCAGAATGCCCAAGAGCAACCCGATGCCGGCGGCGATGCCAACCGTCTGCCATGGGTGGTCGTGCGCGAAGTCGTCGGCCTTGTGACCCGCGGCCTTGGCCTTCTCGATCGCCGCGTGCTGCAGGTCGTGCAGGCTGTGCTTGGCCTTGTCCAGGCGCAGGCGGGCGCGCTCGCGCAACGCCTTGGTGCTTTCACCTGCCTGGCTTGCAGTCGCTTTGAGAAGTTCCTCGGTATCCTGGATCACGGCGTTGAAATCGCCCACCAGCTTGTCCTTCTGGGTCGTGGTCATATCGCTCATCAAAGTCCTCCTGAAATAGGAACTGTGGAGAATATCGCATAGTTCATCACCTGCAGCAGTGGCTCGCGGGCGCTGCCCACCCCCAAGGGCCGAAGCGGCGGTATGCCGCGTCGTGCGGCGACCTCAGGCCTGGGCCGGCTTGGCGGGCTTGTCGGTCACCGGCGCGCCGGCGGCCTTCCAGCCGCTGAAGCCGCCGTCGATGTGCGCCACGCTGGGCAGGCCCATGTCCTGCAGCGTCTTCGTGGCCAGCGCCGAGCGCCAGCCCGCGGCGCAGAACAGCACCAGCTGCTTGCCCTGCGCGAACACCGGCTTGTGGTAGGGGCTTTCGGGGTCGACCCAGAACTCGAGCATGCCGCGAGGCGCGTGGAAGGCGCCGGGAATGACACCTTCGCGCTCCAGCTCGCGGATGTCGCGGATGTCGATGAACTGCACGTCGTCGCGGCCGTGCAGGTCGCGCGCCTCTTCGATGCTGTAGGTGGTGATCGCGGCGGTGGCCTCGTCGACCATCGACTTCACGGTCTTCTTCATGGCGGTCTCCAGGATGCTCGGGTTTGCGGGTCAGAACGGTCCGTGCGCCAGCCAGCGCTCGATCTGCGGCTTGCGGTCGTTGCCCCAGAAGGGCTCGCCATCGACCACGCAAAAGGGCGCGCCGAACACGCCGGCGGCGATGGCTTCGTCGTTGGCGCGCTTCAGCCGCGCCTTCCACAGCGGGTCGTTCCAGGCGGCCTCGGCCTGCTGCGCATCGAGCCCGTTGGCCGCGGCCAGCGCCTTCAGCGCCTGGCCATGGCTGAGCATGACGCCGCGCGTGAAGTAGGCGCGCAGGCCGGCGCGTGCCCAGGTCGCGGCTGCATTCACACCCCGGCTGTCGTTGAGCCACCAGAACACACGCGCGGCGTTCTGCGTGGCGATCGGAAACTGCTCGGGCTGCGTGAAGGGCACTCCTTCGAAGCGCGCCGAACGGCGAAAGTCGCGCAGGCTGTATTCGCGCTTGATCGGGTGTGCCACCGGGCTCTTCAGCTCGGCCGCCTGGAAGGTGACGCCGAGCAGGATGGCGTGCCAGCGCACGGTGCGGCCGTGTCGCGCGGCCAGCGCCTCGACCCATTCGGAAGCGATGTACGAATAAGGCGACGAGAAGTCGAAATAGAAATCGATCGGTGGCTTCATGATTCCGGACCATAAACCCAAGCTGGGGCGCCGTCCATAGCGTCGGCACGCCGTGTCGGCCCGGCGGCACGCGTGCGCCGGCGCGTGCCACGTCAGCGGCGCAGGCCCACGGCGCAGGCCAGCAGCGCAGCCGCGCTGAGCACCCATGCCTGCGACGAACCCATGGTCCACAGCGTGACCGCGCTGACCACGCACCACAGCAACGGCACCGCGCACAGCAGTTGCAGCCGCACTTGGGTGGCGGCAGTCTGGCCCTGCAGCAGGAGAAGCAGCCCCAGCGTGCCGATCGCCGTGGGGTCGGGCGCCAGGCCGAAGACCTCGGCCTGCTGCCACGGCCGCCCACCGGCCCAGGCCAGCAGCGGGTGCAACAACAGCGCCCAGAGCATCAGCCCCATGCCGGCGCGGCGGTGCGAGCCAAGAGCGCGCAGCTGCATGCCGCCGGTGGCAGCCAGCCCCAACAGCCCCAGGGCCTGCAACACGAAGGCCGCCGCAAAGGCGGTGGCGGCCCAGTTGATGGGTGCATAGCGCTGCAACAGGAAGGCCCAGCTCACGAAGCCCCAGCACAGTGCCAGCGCCGCCGCGGCCGCGCGTGCGGCGATGTCGGTATGGGTGCGCCCGCCGCGCGCCCACCACCCCCACCCGGCCAGGGCGGTGATCCCCACTGCCAGATGTCCTGGCCAGACCGCCCGGTTCAGCGACTCGAACAGCCGCCAGTAGATGCGCGGTGAGAACATCAGGAAGTCCGACGGCCGATAGCTCAGCCAGACGCTCCAGCCGTCGCTCACGCCGACCCCGATGGGGCTGCGCTGGCGCTCACAGCGCCGCGACCTCGCGGGCCATGCGCTGGCGCAGCGCCGCATCGGGCATGCGCCCGCGCGCGGCCGCCATGTTCTGCCGCAAATGCACCACCTCGCTGGTGGCCGGGATGGCGCAGGTCACCGCCGGATGCGTGACCACGAACTTCAACGCCACCTGCGCCCAGTGATCGCAATCGATCTCCGCCGCCCAGGCAGGCAGGCGGTGGCGCGCCAGCTGCTGCAGCAGCGCGCCTTCGCGGAACGGCCGGTTGACGATGACGGCGATGCCGCGCTCCTGCGCCAGCGGCAGGATGCGCTGCTCCACCTCGCGGTCGAGCAGGTTGTAGCTGATCTGCACGAAATCGATCGGCTGCGTGCGCATCAGCTGCTCGATCTCGGTATGGCGCCGCCCCTCCGAGGTGCTGATGCCGACATAGCGCAGCCGGCCGCCGGCCTTCATCTCGAACAGCAGCGGCAGGTGCTGCTGCCACGACAGCAGGTTGTGCACCTGCATCAGGTCGAAGCGCGCCACGCCCCAGTACAGGCGCGAGGCCTCGATCTGCCCCGGGCCGCGCGCGGCATCGCCGATCCACACCTTCTCGGCCGAGAACAGCGCCGCCGGCCGGCCCAGCTGCGCCAGCGCGAAGCCGATGGTCGGCTGCGACGAGCCATACATCGGCGACGAATCGATCATGCGCCCGCCCTCGGCGAAGAAGGCGCGCACCACCTCGACGCAGGCCTCGCGCGCGGCCTTGTCGGTGCCCACGTTGAAGGTGATCCAGCTGCCCAGGCCGACCACGGGCAGCGCCTCGCCGCTGGAGGGAATGCGCCGAGTCATCGGCGCCGCCGTGGCGGCAAGGCTGCGCTGCGGCGCCAGGCCCAGCGACCATGCCGCCGCCGCGGCCGCCCCGGCCAACCAGCGGCGGCGTGCTGCGGCAGGGTCGCAAGAGGGCGGCAGGGCTGCGGTTCTCATCGGCTCGGC